>JBQGOU010000010.1:0-24834 GCA_052086865.1 Cellulomonadaceae bacterium | reverse complement strand
AGCTGCTCATGGTCGACGCACTCAAGCGGGCGTCCGCCAAGACGATCACCGTCGTGCAGCCCTTCTACGGCTACGCCCGTCAGGACAAGAAGCACCGCGGGCGTGAGCCCATCTCCGCCCGGCTCATGGCGGACCTGTTCCGCACCGCCGGCGCGGACCGCCTGATGAGCGTGGACCTGCACACCGCGCAGACCCAGGGCTTCTTCGACGGCCCGGTCGACCACCTGTGGGCCATGCCCCTGCTGATCGAGTACGTGCGCACCCGGGTCGACGTCGCCAACGTCACGGTGGTCTCCCCGGATGCCGGGCGCATCCGTGTCGCCGAGCAGTGGGCGGCCAAGCTGGGTGGGGGGCCGCTGGCCTTCGTGCACAAGACCCGGGACATCTCCCGGCCCAACCAGGCGGTCGCCAACCGGGTGGTCGGTGACGTCGAGGGCCGCAGCTGCGTGCTGGTGGACGACATGATCGACACGGGCGGTACCATCGCCGCCGCGGTGCAGGTCGTGCTGGCCGCCGGCGCCAAGGACGTCATCGTCGCCTCGACCCACGGCGTGCTCTCCGACCCTGCCGCGCAGCGCCTCTCGGAGTGCGGGGCGCGCGAGGTGGTGGTGACCAACACCCTGCCGATCGCCCCGGAGAAGCGCTTCCCGCAGCTCGTGGTGCTCTCGATCGCTCCGCTGATCGCGCGGGCGATCCGCGAGGTGTTCGACGACGGCTCGGTCACCAGCCTCTTCGACGGCAACGCCTGAGTCGGCGGGCGCCTCGGCGGCGCCCGGCGCCCGCCCGGTGTGCCGGCCGTGCCCGGTGTGCCGAAACCGGTCATGCGGCGCGAAACCGGTCGGTCCACCGACCGTTCTCGAGCCGGGAGACCGTTCTCGAGCCGGAAGACAGTTCTCGGCGACGTAGCGGCGCGCTGGCCGGGCGATGCGGTAACGCGCCGCCGCCTGATCGCCCCGGTTTCACCGGGGACGCACGGCGGGCTAGACTGTTCAGGTTGCCTCGGCGAGGGACGTGCGACGGGCCCGGAACTTCGAGCCCACCAGTCGGAACTGCTTCCGACGGGACCCATGTCCGTAATCGACTGGGCGGTCGCTCGCGTGCGTCCGTCATGTGTCCCACGCTGATGCACACCGCCTCCCGGGCGCTCTCGACGTCCGGTCCGCAACGAATCCTCAGGAGTAGTACCAGTGGCTGACATCAAGCTCGTCGCAACGCTTCGCACCGAGTTCGGCAAGGGCGCGGCTCGTCGCACCCGCCGCGCGCACCAGATCCCCGCCGTGATCTACGGCCACGGCGAGGACCCGCTGCACGTGGCGCTGCCGGGCCACGAGACGATGCTCGCGCTCAAGCACTCCAACGCCCTGTTCGAGATCGAGCTGGACGGCGCCGAGCACCTCGCCATCGTGCGTGACGTGCAGCGCGACCCGGTCCGTCAGGTCATCGAGCACGTCGACCTGCTGACCGTCAAGCGGGGTGAGAAGGTCACCGTCGATGTTCCCGTCGTCGTGGTCGGCGAGTCCGCGCCCGGAACCATCCACGTCCTCGAGCAGCAGCAGCTGTCCGTCGAGGCCGAGGCCACCAACCTGCCGGAGAGCTTCGAGGTCAACATCGACGGGCTCGAGGAGGGCGCGGTCGTCTACGCCCGCGACGTCGTGCTGCCGGCCGGCACCGAGCTGCTCACCGACCCGGACACCGACGTCGTCAACATCGTCGTCCCGCGGATGTCCGCCGAGGACGCGGCCGAAGAGGCCGCCGACGCCGAGGCTGCCGCCGACGCGTCCGCTGCGTCCGCCGCCGCGGCCGAGGCTGCGTCCGACAACTGAGTCGGACCGCGCACGCGCCGGCACCCCCGCGGGGGTGCCGGCGCGCTGCCATGACCGGGGGCGCGTCCCCCGACCCGGCCCCGCGGGGCAGGGCACCATGCCGGATGGAGGCACGATGAGCGACCTGTGGTGCGTCGTCGGGCTCGGCAACCCCGGGCCCGCCTATGCGGGCAACCGGCACAACGTCGGCCAGATGGTGCTTGACGAGCTCGCCGCCCGGGCGGGTGTCCGCTTCTCCGTGCACCGGACGCGAGCAGCCGTCGCGGAGGCGCGGCTGGGCGCCGGTCCGGGAGGGGCGCCGGGACCCCGCGTGGTCCTCGCCAAGCCCGGTTCGTACATGAACACCTCGGGCGGGCCGGTCAGTGCACTCCTGAAGTACTTCGACGTGGCACCCGATCACCTGGTGGTCGTCCACGACGAGGTCGACATCCCCTTCGACACGCTGAAGCTGAAGATCGGTGGCGGCGAGGGCGGGCACAACGGCCTGCGGGACATCTCCAAGGCCATCGGCACGCGCGACTACGTGCGCGTCCGGGTCGGCGTCGGGCGCCCGCCCGGGCGAATGGATACCGCCGACTACGTCCTCAAGAACTTCTCTACGACCGAGCGCAAGGAGCTGCCGCTGCTGCTCGGCAATGCCGCCGACGCCGTGGAGATGATCGTCACCGACGGTCTGCTGGCCGCGCAGAACGTCGTCAACGCGCGTTCCTGACGGTGCGTGCGAGGCGGCATGCCTCGTTCCGTGCCCGGTGACAAGCCGCCCCAGGAGCGGCATCTCCCGATACCCGGGGTGATCCTCGCCATGTCCTGGGTGAGCCTCGTGCGGCCTTGGGTGACGCCCGGGTGAACGTGTGGGAAACGGGAGATATCGCCCCAGGTCCCCTCCCAGACTGGGACGCACCGGTCAGGTGCCGGCCATCGTCGGCCGCACCGTCGCCGGGCGAGAGGACTCATTCATGCGCAGGGGGCGCGGCACGGGGCGGGACGGCAGGCTCAGCATCGCGATGCTGGGGACACGGGGGGTACCGGCACGGTACGGCGGGTTTGAGACCGCCGTCGAGGAGGTCGGCGCCAGGCTCGCCGAGCGTGGTCACGGCGTGCGGGTGTACTGCCGCACGGGAAACGACGACGACGTCGAGGCCACCTACCGCGGCATGGACCGTGTGGTGCTCCCCGCCATGCGGCGCCGCACACTCGAGACCCTCAGTCACTCGGCGCTCTCGGCAGGGCACCTGGCCGGCCGGCGCACGGACGTGGCGTTCGTCTTCAACGCGGCGAACGCCCCGATACTGCCGCTGCTGCGGGCCGCACGCATTCCGGTGGCGACCCACGTCGACGGGTTGGAGTGGAAGCGAGCGAAGTGGGGGCCGACAGGGCAGCGCTACTACCGCTGGGCCGAGCAGGCATCCGTGCGCCGCTCCGACGCCCTCATCGCGGACGCCCAGGGGATCGCCGACTACTACCGGGACGAGTTCGACGCCCCGTCCGCGCAGATTGCCTACGGCGCCCCGATCCTCACCGGCGCCGGACACGACGCGCTGGCACGCCACGGCGTGATGCCGGGCGCCTACCACCTGGTGGTCGCACGGTTCGAGCCGGAGAACCACGTGGACATGATCGTCGCGGGCTTTCGCGCCTCGACTGCCCGGCGGCCACTGGTCGTGGTCGGATCCGCCCCCTATGCCGACGAGTACACCCGCCGGGTTCGCGAGCTGGCGGGGGACGACGCACGGATCCGGCTGGTCGGCGGGATCTGGGACCAGGCCGAGCTCGACCAGCTCTACGCCCACGCCCTGACCTACGTGCACGGACACTCGGTGGGCGGCACCAACCCGTCGCTGCTGCGCGCAATCGGCGCCGGCGCCGCCACCGTGGCCTATGACGTGAGCTTCAACCGGGAGGTGCTGGGCGCCCACGGCAGGTACTTCGCGGCAGCCGAGGACCTGCCGACGAGGTTCATCGAGGCCGAACGCGCCCCGGAGGAGGCACGGCTGCGCGGCAAGCATCTGCAGGAGCGCGCCCAGGACTACTCGTGGGACGCGGTGGCGGACGGCTATGAGCGGCTGGCGTGGGACCTGGTGGCAGGACGGACCGCCGGACCGCTGCCACGGGCGCGGCGCGCGGGCGCGCGGCGCGCGGCGGTGGCGGCAGCCCGCACCTCGACGTCGCCCGCGTCGGTGGCACAGCCGGCATCGTCGGCACGTGCCGTGCGGGCTGATCCGGTTGCGACGGAACGTCCTCCTGCCACCCGCGCCGCACGCGGGGCCGGGCGTGCCGCGCGGTGACGGAACGACGACGATGAGCAGACAGGGTCTGGCGCGAGCAGCGTTCGATCTGAAGACCCGGACGCTGCGACGGTCGTCGGGCGCGTACCTCGCCGAGCTGATCGCGAACCAGTCGCTGCCGCTGGGGCAGATTCTCGAGCTGCAGCGCCGCCGGGCGGCGGACATGGCGCGGTTCGCCGCCACGGGAACGGCCTACTACGGGCGGTTGGTCGGCGAGGCCGGGGTACGTCTCGACCGGCTGGCGGACCCGGAGGAGTGGGTGCGGATCCCCGTTACCGAGCGCGCCGCGCTGAAGCAGAACGAGGACGATGTCGTCTCCGAGGAGGCGAACCCGAGGACCGCGGTGGTGGGCTTCACCGGTGGAAGCACCGGCGAGCCGCTGCGGATCCGGCGCGACACGCGGGTCCCGCTGCTGGCACTGGCATGGCGGATGTACCGCTGGTGGGGCGTCGACCCGTGGGAAGATCTCGCGCGCGTCGGCCGGTGGGGGTTCGGCCGCCTCGACTCCCTCAAGTCCGCGGCGACGTGGTGGCCGTCGCGTCAGGTGTACCTCGACGCCAAGTACTTCGACCCGGCCACGATGGCCGCCTTCGCCGTGCGGCTGCAGCGGACCCGACCAGCCCTGCTCGAGGGCTACGTCGGCGCGATGGTGACGTTCGCCGACTTCGTGGAGGCCGAGAGCGTTCGTCTGCCCGGCCTTCGCGCGGTGGCGACGACGGCCGCGCCGCTGCTCCCGGGGGTGCGGGGCCGACTCGAGGCGGTGTTCGGGGCTCCCGTTCATGACGAGTACCGCGGCTCGGAGGTCAACTGGATGGCCGGCGAGTGCTCGTTACGCCAGGGCCTGCACATCAACGCGGACGCCCGCCTGATCGAGGTGGTCGACGACGCCGGGCATCCGACGGAGCCCGGAAAGGTCGGCGACGTCGTGGTGACCGACCTGACCAACCGGGTCTTCCCGATTGTGCGGTACCGGCTCGGGGACCGAGCGGCTCTCCTCGACGGGCAGTGTCCGTGCGGGGTCACGCTGCCGCTCATGACGCCGGTGCAGGGCCGGGTGACCGACGTGATCCGCGTTCCGAGCGGTGCGGCCGCCAACCACGGAATCCTCGCGATGTTCAGCAAGCATCCGCAATCCGTGCGGTTGTTCCAGGTGCACCAGGCGGCCGACTACTCAATCCGCGTCCGGGTGGTGGAGGGCGACGAGCCCGGCGCTCGCCGCCATATCGAGGACGCGGTGGAGGCGCTGCGCCGCCAGCTGCACCGGGAGGTTCCGGTCACCCTCGAGTATGCCGACGAGCTGGCAGGCACTGGGGGCAAGCTCCAGTACGTCGTGAGCGACGTCCCCGCAGGGGTGGGAGCGCCATGAGCCTCCTCGAGCCCACGACGGCGTCGTATCGAGACGTGGTGCGTCACCTCGCGGGTGCGCAGAAGAGTGCGGCGCGCGGGGCGCCCGCCTACTCGCGGTTCGTCAACCGCAGAATCGGCCGTCTGCTCGCAGCCGCCGCCTACCGTGCCGGCCTGGGGCCCAACCAGGTGACCGCCGTCAGCGCGCTGCACACGTTTGCCGGCATCGCGTTGCTCGTCGCGCTGCCGGCCAGCTGGTGGCTTGGGATCGTTGTCGCGGTGCTGCTGGTCCTCGGCTACGCGTGGGACTCTGCGGACGGACAGGTGGCGCGACTGACCGGAACGGGAAGCGCCGCGGGGGAGTGGCTGGACCACATCGTCGACGCGATCAAGGTCGTCGCCCTGCCTCTGGCGTTGCTCGTCGGCCTGTTCCGCTTCGAGTCGGTGAGCACGGTGTGGTTGGTCGTTCCGCTGGTCAACGCCGTCACCTCCTCGGTGATGTTCTTCGCCATGATCCTCACCGAGCAGCTGCGACGCGCCCACGGTGTCACCTCGAGGGCGTCACGCGGCGGGCGGATGCCCTGGCTACGCTCGGTGCTCGTGCTCCCGACGGACTACGGCCTGCTGTGTCTGACGTTTGCGCTCTACGGGGTGCCCGGTCTCTTCATCGGTGTCTACGGCCTGATCACCGCCGCGACGGTCTGCTTCCTGGCGTTGGCGCTGCCTACGTGGTTTCGCGAGATGCGCCGGCTGGGCGGCCGGTAGCCGGTCCGGGTGGGTCGTCAGCGGTCACGAGCTGTGGGCCCGTGCTCGAGCGGCACCGTGGCGAGCGCGTCGCCGATCGCTTCCAGGTCGAACATCCGGCGTACGGATGCCCGCGCCCCCCGGTCGACCCCCGGGTCGTCGAGCCGGCGCAGAATGATCTCGGCGAACGTCTCGGCGTCGTCGGCGCGCTCGAACTGGCCGACGCACTCCGGGGGCAGGCCGGACAGGCCCTGGCTGCGCGTGATGATCGGGGCGTCGGTCATCAACATGTCGAGCATCTTCAGCTGGACGCCGCTACCGACGGACACGGGGTTGACGAGCACCTTCGCGCCGAACTGGTAGGGGGTGACGTCGGGGACGTCGAATGCGGCGTCGACCTCGGGACGAGCGGCGAGCTCTGCAGCAAGCTCGGGCAGGGGAAAGGACCCGACAACGCCGACGCGGAGCCCGGGACGGCGCTCGAGAAGGCGCGGGACAACATCGGTGAGAAGCCAGCGCACGCCCTGCACGTTGTTCGGGGTGCGCAGTCCGCCGACGAACAGGACGTCACTCGTGACCCGGTGCGTGGAGGGGGCGCTAAGAGCGAGCTCCGGCAGCGGGGGCAGCCAGCGGCCCTTCGTCACACCGAGCCTGCGCCACTGCGCCATGTCGTCGAGCGAGATGTCCAGCACGGTGTCCGCCGCATGCATCAGCGCCAGCTCGTACCGTGCCAAACCCAGGCAGGCAAGACGCCAGGAGAGCTTGTCGCGCATCCCGGTGGCTGCGGCAGCCTGTCGGCGCAGGTAGACGTGCTCGACGTTGTGGGAGCGGTAGGCGATCGGCACCCCGTCGTGCTCCTTGAGCTCGAGGGCGAGCTCGCCGAACCACGGCCCGTCGAGCCAGACCAGATCGGGACCGAAAGCCCGCACGGCCCGGCGCATCGCCACGGACTGCGGGGCGCCCGGTGTGCGGAACGAGACGTGCAGGGGCCGGCGGGGGATGGCCAGTACGTCGCGCAGCACGCGCAGGGGACGGCGCCCGAGCGCAAGCGAGAAGCGTGCGTTCAGCACCGTGTCGGTGTGCTCGATCTCCTCGGGCAGGGGCATCCGGGGGCTGTCCGGGTCGTAGGAGTTGACGAGCATGACCTCGTGGCCCAGGCGGGTGAACGCCTGGATCCGCCGCCAGATGTCTGCTCGACCGCCGCCTCGGGCGGGGTAGGGGAAGTCCAGCGCGCACACCAGGATCCTCATCGAACGTCCGCCTTCTGCGCGGGCGGAACGCTGTGATCGGCCCACGTGCCGGAAGAACGGGGGAGCGCGTCGGTCACGGTTACGCGGGCGGCGGCGAACAAGCCCCGCAGCAGCCCGCGCCACGGCCGGACACTCTGGAGGAACTGACGCCGTCCTCCCGTGAGCAGGACGCCGATCGCGGTGCGGGGGGTTTGGTACGCCCAGCGGCGCCGGTCCGCAGGGCCGAGCCACTTGCGCGCGTACAGCGCCCGGTTGCGGATGTTGTAGACGTAGAAGGTCTCCGACTTCGCGCGGCCACCACCGTCCGCATGGGTGCCACCCTCGGCATGCACCGCGGTCAGGGAGTCGTCCACCTCGACCCGTCCGGCGGCCTCGTACACGCGCCGGCACAGGTCGACGTCCTCCCAGTACAGGAAGTAGTCCTCGTCGAAACCCCCCGTGGCCTCCCACAGGTCGGCGCTGAGCGCCATGACGGCGCCGCTGACCCAGGTCATTGCCGCCGTGCCCGGCGTTCGGCGGGTCGTGGACCGCATGGTGCCGTCGAACAGGTTCAGGTCGAAGGTGGACCGCATCCAGGCCGAGCCGTCCTCCGCCGTGATGACGGGGGCGAGGAGGAGGGAGCGATCCCGTTCGACCTGGTCGTGCAGCCGCGATGCCACGGCCGGCGAGATCCGCGCGTCGGGGTTGAGCAGAAGCACGGAGGTGGCGCCCTCGCGCAGGGCGCGGCGTACGCCGATGTTCATCCCGATCCCGAATCCCGTGTTGGCGTGCGGCGTCTCGACGAGCCAGGTGTGCTCCGCGGCGAGTGCGAGGACGACGCTGCGCTCGGCGGCGTCGGTCCAGTTGTCCACGACGACGACGATGTCCGCGTCGTGTGCGCTCGGCACCAGGTTCTGCGCCAGCAGGGCGCTGCTGCCGTAGCTGACCACGACGATCGCCGTCGTGCGCGTACGCGTTCCCGCCCCGTCGCCGCCGTCCGCGGTGCGTGGTGCGGTGCCACGTCGTGCCGTGCCGCCCGCAGTCATGCGGCCGCGCCCGCCGTGCACCGCCGCCGCGGGCCGCGTACCGCGGCAGCCTCGTGGTAGGCGCGGGCGTGGGCGTCGACGCCGCTGGGCCAGTCACGTGCCGACAGATCCGGTCGGCTGTCCGGACCGGCGCAGGCCGCCAGCGCCTTGCGGATGTCCTCGCCGGTGAGCTCGCCGGCGAAGGTGTGTACCCACCCGGGGCCCACCTCCTCGGCGAGCTCGGCATTGACCGGTGTGTCCGGCACCAGCACCGGCCGTCCGATCGAGAGGGCGGCGAGCGTCGCCCCCGAGTTGTGCATGTGCCGGTAAGGCAACACGACGAGCGTGGCCTCGGTGACCTGCGCCGTCAGCTCCGCGTCGTCGACGAAGTCGAGGTGCGCGCTGATGCGCGGGTCGGCGGCCTCGGCCGCATGCACCATCGCGGTCAGCTCGTGCGAGGACGGTCGTCCGCTGAGCGTGAGGGTGAGGTCCGGCTCGGTCGCTGCCGTCTCCTGGAATGCCGCCAGCAAGCGATCGACCGACTTGTACCGACGGATCGACCCGAAGTAGGTCACCCTGCCCGGCACCGGGTCGCGTCGCGGATAGTCGGCGAACCAGTCGACGTAGTGTCCGTGGGCCGCCAGCGTGGTGCGGGCACCCTGGGGCACGGGGGTGTGCGTGTTCAGCACCACGCGCACGTCGGTGCGCCGGTCCATCCAGGCGAGCAGCAGGCGCTCGCGGCGCGAGATGCCGTCGGGCAGGTCGATGTTGTGCACGCTGCGGACCACTGCGGTGCGCCGGGCCTGCATCCGCACGAGGAACGCGGCGGTGAACGCCTGCCGGACCAGCTTCTTCAGCTCCGAGTGTCCGGACACGAGGATCTCCGGCCAGTGCACGTGGAAGACGTCGTAACGTCCGAGCAGCGCCCTGCGCCAGGAGAAGTACTGCACGGTCAGATCCTCGCGGTCGGCCAGGTGGTCGGCCAGCATGATCGTGTAGGGGTTGGTCGTCGGCAGGGGCCGCGGCGAGGAGAGCAGCACGTCGAGCCGAGGCGTCCGCAGCGCCCTGCCAAGCGCATCGACCATCGTGTCGGCATACCGCGTGATGCCGAACCGCGCCGTGGCATCGGCGCGCCCGGCCTCCGCCAGACGCGTGGCCCTCGCCGGGTCGTCCAGGAGGTCGCCGACGGCGGCGGCCAGGGCGTGGGGGTCCCCGGCGCGCACGAGCAGGCCGGTGACCCCCTCGCGCACGATCTCGCTCAGCCCCTGCACGCGGCTCGCCACCAGGGGGCGGCGTGCCAGCAGAGCCTCGACCGCCGTGTTCCCGAACGGTTCGGCCCGGGACGGGACGAGGACGACGTCGGCCTCCGCGAGCAGGTCCCAGGTCGGGTGGACGTACCCGTGCAGCCGGACCGCACCGCGCAGGTCCGGGCGCTGTGCACGCTCGCGCAGCTGCTTCTCGTACCAGTCGTAGCCCGTGAACGCCGTGCCGGCGACGTCGACCGTCACGTCGCGTCCGGCCCGGCGCAGCTCGGCCGCCGCGTCGAGTGCGACGTCGATGCCCTTGCGCGGCGAGAGCCGGCCGACGACGACGAGCCGCGCCGGGCCCCGCGGCTCCCGGTGGCGTGGCGGTGCGGGTGGCGCCGGCGGGTCCTCGAGCCCGTTGTGCACCACCTCCGTCCGGCCGGTCAGAGCCGGCACCGCGTCGACAAGGACGTCTCGTGACGCCCGGGAGTTCACGACCACCCGGTCGGCGAGCAGCAGCGGGGCGGCCAGGGCGCGGCGCAGGGCCGAGCCGACGGCGTCCTCCGCCTCGTGCACGTGGCACACGACGGGGATACCGGCCTGGCGCGCCGCGGCGACCCAGGTGGGAATCGTCAGGGTGTTGACCAGGACCACGTCGGGACGCACCCGGCGCAGGACGGCCGCCTGGTGCGCGGTGGCCCGGGGTAGCTGGGCCGCGAGCCCTGCCAGACCTCGCGGCCGGAGCAGCGCCTTGCGCAGCACGGGGAAGGGCTCCACCACCACGGCTGCGCCGGCGGTTCGCAGCAGCGGGACGAGGGGTCCGTCGGACGGCAACGTCACCGCCACCCGCCAGCCCGCCGCGTGGACGGCGCGTACGGTCTCGACGAGCTGGAGGTCGCTGCCGTAGACGTCGGCGGACGGGTGCGCGCACAGAATCGTGGTCATGGGACTCTCCGTTTCAAGGCGAGGCGGCCGATGGCCACGACCTCGCGCAGGTCGCGGCGCAGGGGTGGCGTAAGCACGGTCAACAGCGCATAGGCCATCGTCCCGGCCGCGGCCGCGGTGGCGAGCTGAACCCATGCCGGAGAGCCCGCGACCATCCAGGTGCCGCCGTGGGCGGCGAGGGCGACGGTGACGCCCTGCGCGATGATCCGGCCAGCGCCGGCATAGAGCTGGCGGCGGGGGATCACGGTGACTCGACTGAGCCACCACAGTGACAACGGCCATGTCAGCAGTGGTTCGAGGGCATACCCGGCGGCTACGCCCACCGGACCCCAGGTGCTTCCCACCAGGATCGTGATGATCCGGATGCTCGCGGACACAGCGGAGAACTTCAGTAGCTCGTGCGTCAGCCCGCGTGAAAGGTAGATCCAGTAGCCGACGAATGCGAGCGTGTCGAATAGCGCCGCAATCGCGAGGAATCGCAGGATTGGTGCCGACGGCGACCACGCGGTGCCAAGGAACACCTCGACGACCGGGCCGGTCGCGCCCACGACGACGGCCAGGACGAGCATGAGCGGGAGGCACAGTGCAAGCTGACCGGTGCGCACGAACCGGTCGAACCGTTCCTGCGTGCCGCTCACGCGGCTTAGTACGGGAAGCGCGACCGTCGTCGCAGGCGCGCGCACCTGGCTCAACGGCCGCATGAGCAGTTGATAGGACCGGTTGTAGAAGCCGAGCGGTGCTGCGCCGAATCGCAGCCCGATCACGAGCGTGTCGATGTTGTTGGCGAGGTATCCCAGAAGCTGTGAGCCCAGGAGGTTGCCGCCATAGGTCAGCAGCGGCCGAACCGAGGAACCGCGGTGCCACCATCGGGGAAGCCAACCCCCCAGCGTGACAGACAGGGCGAGAGTGACCACGGCGGTGACGATCATCTGCGTGACGATGGCCCAATAGCCGCCGCCCAGGAGCGCCACCATCAGTGAGGCGAGGAACGCAGCAAGGGGTGCCGTGACGTCGGCCACGGCGAGTCGACCGAAGGCCATGGTCCGGGTCAAGGAGGCGCGATGCTGCGTGGCAGCGCCGTTGAGCAGGAACGTCACGGAGAGGGCCTGCACAATGAGGACGAGCCGCGGCTCTCCGAAGAGCGCAGCGATGAGACCCGATGCGCCGAAGGCCGCGACCATGAGGACTGCGCCGATTGCGGAGTTGATCCAGAAGAGGTTGTCGCGCTGAGAGCGTGAGAGCGTGGGCGCCTGGATCGCCGCAGAGGAGAGGCCAAAGTCCCGGAAGAGTTCGCCGACACCTACGACGGCCATGGCCATCGCCACCAGCCCGTAGTCCTCAGGGACGAGAATCCTCGCCAGGACGACGACGGACGCCATCTGCAGCGCGATGCGGCCGATCTGGGAGCCCATCGTGAGCAGTGCGCCGTGCGCAGCCGTTCCGCCGAGTCCCCGCTCGGGCACAAGCGCTCCGACGCCGGTCGTGCTGTGAGTCACAGGCGCTCCCGTCCCTGCCTTTGCACCGGTGATCGACCTGTGCGGTTCGTGGAGTCTATGGGCGGCGTCATACGCAGATTGGATGCGAGCAGGGAAGTCACCCGGGTGCCTGTGCGGGATCACCCGGACCTCACACCTCGCGAGCGGACGACGGCACGAGGCCGACCTACGCTGATCGGATCGATCGAAAGGACGCATCTGTGATGTCGACGTTCTGGTTGCAGCGCCGCGGGCTCGCTCTCGGTCTAGGTGGTCTCCTGCTGGCCGCCAGCGCGATGGTGCTCTGGCATCTGTGGGCGCCCGGACCGGGGAACGACGCCCACGGCGCCGAAGCAACAGGTCAAAAACAGCAGCAGGAGCAGGTGCTGCGCGAAGTGCCGACGAGCGCCGGGAGTGAGCCTGCGGCGGCCGCCGAGGACGCAGGTCCTGAGATCGACGGCCGAGAGGAAGACGCAAGCGTTCCGCCTCTCGAACTGCACTTACCCGACGCAGGGGCGCCGGCGGAACCGGTCGCACTGCCGCCGTTGGGCGACAGTCCGATCGAGCTGCTCCCCGTGGCAGCCGCCGCGACGCCGGGCGATGGTCTCACCGTGACGATCGTCGGCGCCCAGGCGATCGATGCGCAGGCTCGCGGAGTCGGGGAGTTGTCCGGCCCTGCCGTCGTCGTCGCGATCGAGGTGTCGAATGAGGGCGAGACACTGGCCGAGCTCGACGCCGACGTCACCGCGTACTACGGCGAGTCCGGTCTGCCGGCAAGCAGTGTGGCGAGCGACCCGCGCCATGTCCCGCTGCCCGCGAGCGTCGATGCCGGTCAGAGCGCCCAGGGTTCCTACGTTGTGCGCGTCCCAGCCACGGAACGCACCGCGGTCGCCGTCGTCGTACTGCTCGGACCTGAACGGACACCTGTGGCGTTCGCCGGACCTCTCGGCTGAGACCTCGTCCGTTCGGGGGACCCGCACATCGCCCGAACGGAGCGTGGGGATCACCCTGCCGACACCCGTGGCTCCGCACCCCGCAGCCCTACGATCGGTGGCACCAGGCCCGCGATGGCGCCGTTGCAGACACTCAGGCAAGGGACACTCATGCACCGATTGACGTCGAATGGCCACCGTCGGTTGGCGGCGCTGGTCGCGCTCGCACTGATCTTCATCGGGGTGCCTGCGGGCGCAGCGATGGCGGACAGCGCTCCGATAGACCCGGCGGACCCCGCAACCCCCGCCACCGTCACGGCGGACCCCTTGCCGACGGTCCAGATAGACGGTGTGGTCTGGTCCCAGGTGGTCGTCGGACGGACCGTCTATGTGGCGGGCAGCTTCTCGACGGCGCGTCCGGCCGGATCCGCGCCGGGGGTGAACACCGTCCCACGCGCGAACCTGCTGGCCTACAACATCGATACGGGTGTACTGGTCCCTGGCTTCGCTCCGGTGCTGAATGGCCAGGCGCGTGCCATCGCCGCCTCGCCGGACGGCAGCAGGATCTACGTCGTGGGCGACTTCACGCAGGTCAACGGCGAGTGGCGCGTCAAGGCCGTGGCCTTTGACACCGCGACGGGCAACGTCGTGCCCTCGTTCCGCCCCACCCTTGCGTCCAACGCGCTCGCCGTGGCTGCCTCGAACACGACCGTGTACATCGGGGGTGACTTCCGCACGGCGGCCAGCGTGACCGGTGGCACCCTCGTCCCGCGAGCCCACCTGGCAGCGTTCAACGCATCGAATGGAGCACTGACAGATTTTGTCGCTGATGCCAACGCACCGGTGACGGCCCTCGCACTCACGACGGACGGCGGTCGTCTCGCCGTGGGGGGGCGGTTCACATCCTTGGCCGGCAGTAACTTCTACGGCCTTGGCTCCGTCGACCCGGCCACGGGGGCCGCGCAGTCGTTCCCGGTGAACGCCCAGGTCCGCAACGCGGGTACGAGTGCTGGAATCACGTCCCTGACCGCGACTGACCAGGGGATCTATGGGACCGGATACCACTTCGGGTCCGGAGGAAACCTCGAAGGGACCTTCCGCGCTGACGCCGCGACGGGCGAGGTGATCTGGATCGCGGACTGCCACGGCGACGCCTACTCGTCCTACCCCAGTGCCGACGTCGTCTATGTCTCGAGCCACCACCACTACTGCGGGAACATGGGTGGGTTCCCCCAGTCCCAGCCGTGGACGATGTACCACGCCAATGCGTTCAGCCAGGCGGTGACGGGGGTGAACACGCCGGACATCTATGGCTACCCGGACCACCCTGGTCAGCCAGCGCCGTCCTGGCTGAACTGGTACCCGACCTTCGCCTATGGCTCCTACACCGGGCAGGCGCAGTCGACGTGGCACGTCACGGGCAACGAGGACTTTGTGATCTACGGCGGAGAGTTCCCCTCGGTGAACTCGGCTGGCCAGCAGGGGATCGTCAGGTTCGCCAAGCGCCCCGTCGCTCCGGGTGCTGACGGACCCCGACTGAACGGCGCCGCTTTCAACCCCAGCGTCCGCTCGATTCTCAACGGCAGCGTCCGAGTCACCTTCTCGACGAACTTCGACCGGGACAACAAGAGTCTCACCTACCGGGTCTACCGCGGGTCAGAGAACTCGGCGCCCATCTACACCGAGACCATCACCACCCCGTTCTGGTCCGTGTTGAACCGTACTGTCACCGACTCTGGGCTGACCCCAGGAAGCACGCAGCAATACCGGGTCACGGCGACTGACCCGGACGGCAACCTTGCGCGCTCCGAGTGGGTGACGGTCACCGTCAACTCCGGGGCTGGAGTCGGCGCCTATGCGGGGGCGGTCATCGAAGATGATCCGCAGCACTACTGGAGATTGGACGAGTCGAGCGGCACCGCGGTGGTCGACCTCGTCGGCGGAGCGACCACGACGGCGGGATCCGGCCTGACCCGGAACGTCGTCGGCGCGCTTGCGGGCGACGCGAACACGGCAACCCGGTTCTCCGGGACGACGACGGGCTTCGCCAGTACGCGAACCGCTGTGGCAGGGCCGAATGTGTTCAGCACCGAAGCATGGTTCCGGGTCGGGTCGAGCGGGCGTGGCAAGCTCATCGGCTTCGGAAGTGCAGCCACGGGCAACTCGTCGAGTTATGACCGGCACGTCTACATGCGAAGTGGTGGGCAGTTGACCTTTGGCGCCTATACCGGGACCACCAATGTCGTGACCTCGGCCGGGAGCTACAACGACGACCAGTGGCATCACGTCGTCGCTACGCTAGGCGCCGACGGTATGAAGCTATACGTCGATGGCGAACTTGTCGGATCGCGCCCGGAGACAACCTCCGCTGAGGCCTTCACCGGCTACTGGCGCATCGGGGGAGACAACCTCGGTTCATGGCCGGGCGAACCCAGCTCGCCGTACTTCAACGGCACGCTCGACGAGGTCGCGGTCTACGCTCGGGCGCTCGACGCCGATACCGTCACCCGGCACTTCACGGTCGGGCAGACGGGCTCGGCTATCAACCGGCCACCGGTCGCCTCGTTCACCGCGCAGTCGCAGGGACTCGACGTGTCGCTCGACGCCTCCGAGTCGAGCGACCCGGACGGCGCCATCGTCTCGTATGTATGGGACTTTGGTGACGGCGAGGGCGGATCGGGGGTCTCTTCGACTCATGCATACGGCCAGGCAGGAACCTACGTCGTCACCCTGACCGTGACTGATGACGCTGGGGCGTCAACGGCGACGACGCGTTCTGTGACGGCTACCGAACCGCCGCCGAACCAGGTTCCGGTGGCGTTGTTCACGGTGGGTGTGGCGGGGCTGACTGTGTCGGTGGACGGTTCGGGGTCGAGTGATCCGGATGGTTCGGTGGTGGACTACGTGTGGGACTTCGGTGATGGCCAGGGCGGTTCAGGGGTCTTCGCGTCACATACCTATGCGGAGGCCGGGACGTATGAGGTCGCGCTGACGGTGACTGATGATGCGGGTGGTTCGGCGTCGGTCTCGCAGGTCGTGACGGTCGAGGTTCCGGCTGTGTTCGCGCAGGATGCGTTCGAGCGTGCGGTGACCGGCGGGTGGGGCGAGGCCGAAGTCGGTGGGGCCTGGACTCGGAACTCGAATGCGGTGAACTATCTGGTCGATGGTGGTCGGGGACAGTTGCCGATGCAGCCGGGTAACGGTCCGCGGGCTCAGTTGGCGGGTGCGGTGGCCGTCGATGTGGATCTGCAGACGGCGGTGGCCTTCGACAAGCGGTCGAGTGTGGGCGCGGTGATGTCGTATGTGATGTTGCGGACCTCGGGATGGAACGAGGAGTACCGGGCCAAGGTCATCGTGGCTGCTGGCGGCGCGGTCGACGTGGAGCTGGTGACGTTGGTGGGCAACACCGAGACGGCACTGGGGCGCGTGAATGTCCCGGGTCTGACGTACTCGCCGGGAGAGGTGCTGCAGGTGCGGGTACAGGCCCAGGGCACGGATCCGACGACGTTGCGGGTCAAGGTCTGGCGCGCGGGCAGCGCGGAGCCGTCGGTCTGGCATCTGGAGCGCACGGACAGCACGGGAGTGCTTCAGAACGCCGGGGGCGTGGGGCTGGGCGCGTATCTGTCGGCCGCAGCGACCAACGCGCCAGTGACCGCCTCCTTCGACAACCTCATAGTCGGGCGGCCGGACTAGGGCACCCCGCCCTCAACTCCCGAGCATTGTGCAGGGCGGTCCGGGCACCGTTGCGGTGTTGAACCATGACCGTCATGATGGCGGCACCGAGCGGTGGCAGGGGCGAACACCGGCGGCCGGCGGGAGGGGAAGAGGTGCTGGGAGGCGAACAGATCGACGCCCTGGCCCTTCTCGGAGTCGGTGCCGCGGGCGCCGCGTTGTTGTTCGTGCTCGGGCGCTCCCGGCCGCTGCTTGGAGTCACGGTCTGGATCGCCGTTGTGTGCCTTGTGCCGTACTGGCTCGGTGTCGCTGTCGTCATCTATCTACCGCCGGCAACCGCCCTGTCGCTGCTGTTCGCCGCGGCGCTCCTGGGAACGAGTCGAGTTCGCTGGACAGTTGTCGACACAGCTCTCGCAGCGTTCATCGGGCTCGTTGTCGTCGGCTTCGCGGCTGGCTATCTCGGTATGGCCGCCGCGGTGGTCGCGGGGGTCGAGTGGGGCAGTGCCTACGTTCTTGGTCGCCTCGTCGGCTCTCGGTGTTCGTTGCCGCGCGTCTACACGGTCGTCGGACTCGCCTTCGTCGCCGTCAGCCTGTTGGCCGTTGTCGAGTTCGTCCTGGCGTGGAACCCTTTCGTGCTGCTCGCACGCCCCGGCCCGCTGTACACCGTGTGGGGCGATCTGCAGGAGCGTGGCGGCATCCTGCGCGCCGAGGGAGCCTTCGGGCACTCGATCGCCTTGGGAACCAGCGTGTCGCTCGCACTGCCGCTGCTTCTCGCCTCCCCGCTGCGCCGGTCAGTCCGAGTAGTCGGCGCCGTCGTGCTGCTGGCCGCGACGGTCGTGACCTTCAGCCGACTCGGGATTGCCTGCGCCATGCTCTCGGTGATCCTGTCTGTGCTCTTCCTGCGCGCCGACCTGGGGCGGCGGCTCCGGGGCATGCTGCTGGCAGTCGTGCTCGCCGGCGTGATGTTTGCGATGCCCTTCCTGGGAAAGATCTTCGACAGCGCGGGGCAGGAGGCGCAGGGAAGCGCGGAGTATCGAGGCAAGTTGATCGACCTTGTTCCCGGAATGCAGTGGTTCGGGACGTCAGACGCGATGATTCGTTCTCCTGATGGAGTCATGCGCTTCGGGAGCTACCGGTCGATTGATTCGGCGATCATTCTGGGTGCACTCACCTACGGCATTGTGCCGATGCTTCTGCTCGTCGGCGCATATCTGGTCGCAGTCGTCGTGCTGATCACCGGCGGAGCGACACCGCCACTCGTCGCCGTCGTGGCCCAGCTGCCCGCACTGACGAGCGTTGCGCTGATCACGCAGTACGCGGCGTTCTTATGGTTCATCTGCGGTCTTGCGGTCGCCGCCCATGTGTCACGCGGCCAGACGCCAGACGCTATGGCCCACCCACGATCGCGACCGACCTGGAATACGCTGGGCACCGAGACGGTGCCCGCAAGGAAGAGGGACACACTATGACCGTGCGTGACCTGGCCGCTTCGGTGCGAAAGCACTGGTTCCTTGTTATCGCGTGCGTGATCATCGGCGGTGGCGTGCTCGGCGTGCTTTCGATGCTTTCCACTCCCATGTACCGATCGTCGTCGAGCCTGTACTTCTCTATGACGGTCGGGCAGTCGGCCACGGACCTGAACCAGGGACAGACTTACACCCAGAGCCAGATGGTCTCCTTCGCACAGCTTGCGGTCTTGCCCGTGGTCCTCGACCCGGTGATCGAGGAGCTCGGACTCGATACCTCGGCTGCTGGCTTGGCCCGCTCCATCTCCGCCTCGATTCCGCAGAACTCCGTGATTCTCGACATTGCGGCCGTCAGCCCATCCGCGCAGGAAGCAACCGACATCGTCAACGCGGTCGCCGCGCAGCTTGTCCGGGTCGTCGCCGAGGTGGCACCGAGCAACGCCGCAAGCAACGAGACCGCCGTGGTCGCTCGTGTCGTCAAGGAAGGAACTGTCCCGAGCTTTGCGTACGCACCCAACACGAAACGCAACGTCGGTGCGGGTGCCGCCGCTGGACTGCTCGCAGGTCTCCTTTTCGCCTACCTGCGCGATGCACTCGACACCCGGGTGCGCAGCGGCTCGGACGTCACCGCTGCGCTTGGCGTGCCCGTGCTCGGGTCGGTGACACGCCAGGGGGGTCGGCGGGTCAGGGTAGACACCGTCGCCGTCGGCGCTGCGGGCCCCCATGTCGAGGAGTTTCGACGGCTACGGACCAACCTTGAGTTCCTCGCAGTCAACGGTGCCTCGTTGAGCATCGTCGTGTCCTCCGCGCTGAGCGGAGAGGGCAAGAGCTCGACGTGCGCGAACCTGGCGCTGTCCCTGTCAGAGACGGACAAGCGTGTCCTGGTGATCGAAGCCGATTTGCATCGCCCGCAGATCGCTGCCCGGTTCGGGCTCGAGAGCGCCGTCGGACTCACGACGGTGCTCATCGGAGGAGTCCCGCGCGAGGACGCGACGCAGCGATGGAGCAAGAACGTCGATGTCATCACGGCAGGGGCTATCCCACCGAACCCCGGCGAGCTGTTGGGGTCGCAGGCGATGGCGGAGTTGCTCGCCAGCGTCCGCGACGAGTACGACGTCGTCCTGATCGACTCTCCGCCGGTTCTGCCGCTCGCCGATGCGGTCGTCCTGTCGCGGCTGGTGACGGGCGTGATTCTCCTGGCCGACACGCGACGAGTGCGAGTGCCCCAGCTGCGTGATACCGGCGAGTCGATTCGCGCCGCCGGAGGACACCTGCTCGGCGTAGTCCTCTTCAGGTCGAAGCAGCGTCCGGTCGCCGAGAACGCCTACGAGCAACTGCCGGACGCCGATGTGCCCAAGAGATCGGTTCGTGACCTCCTTCGGCGCCGCCGGCACTGAGGTCGGCAGTCCCCAGGTTCGCGCGGTCTCGCATTGTGATACTTCTGCCCAGCAAGTGATGTATGTCACCTTGCGCCTTGAGCGAGTCCTTCACCAGCGGCGACGGCAATCTCCGTCGCGGGGTGGGTGGAATCGGGCCGAAGGGCTGCGAGGTGGGGCTGGTACGTTCCTACGCAGAACGTCCAAATCGGGCATACCCGGACACGCACGGCGCCGAACTGGCGCTCCATCTACTTCTGATTGAGACCCTTTATGACCTCTGCGCGTCGAGCACAGTACCCCCGCCACCGCAGGTGGCGTGAGATGAGCGTCACGATGCTCGTTCTCGCGTTCGCCGGCGCGGGAACCCTCGTTGTAGCCCCCCTGGCGGTGGCCGAGCCGTCGCCGGAGGCGCAGGTTATCGTCGATGCCGGACCCTCGTTGCCAAGCGACAATGGTGGGGCCTGGATGCCTGCGGAGGTCGGGCCGGAGCTCGTGTCTGAGCAGGCTGGGCGTCAGACCACGCCGGGCCTACTTGAGCTTCCTCGCAGCGGTAGCCACGCTCGTCTGACCGTTCCGGAGGTCGAACTCGCCGACGCGCGGACCGCTGCGGTGTTCTCCGTTCCCGTCGTGCCCTCAACGGGGGGCGGAGTGCGTTTCGCCTCCGAGGTGAGAGGGTCGGATGGCCATGCCTATCGCGGAGTGAGCCGGGTACTGCCTGACGGTCAACTGATGCTCTCGATCGACAGAGTCGATGGACAGCCTTCGGCGGTGACCACGATCGTCGGCGAACGCGCGGTCGGTTCGGTGACGTCAGATGACGAGGTGCGGCTCGAGATCGAGGTCTCCGGGTCGGCCGTGGTCACGATCAAGACTCGCGTTTGGGTGACGGGGGGTGAGGCTCCCGACTGGCAGGTCGTGGGCGTTGATCGTTCTGCGCAGCGGTTGGCGGATGCCGGAGCCGCAAGCTGGTGGGCCTATGTGTCGTCCTCGTCAGCGGGAGCCCAATTGCGGCTGCACTCCTACGAGGTGACGAGCGATGGGCAAGCCGTGGCCGGTGGGCGTGAAGCGGTTGCTGGATGGGGGCAGGCGGCGACAGGCGGTGCGTTCACGCTATCCGCGCCTGAGCAGTTCCGCGACGGCTCGATCGTGCTGCCCGCAGCCGGTCGTGACGCCGTCGCCACGTTGGCTGCGGTCTCCCAGACGGATATCGCACTTGACGCAGTCTTCGCGCTCACCCAGCGACCGGCCTCGGGATCCGGTGTTCGGGTAGCAGTGCAGAGCCGCAAGCATGAAGGCACTTTCTATCGTGTGGTGGCGAGAGTTGATGGCAGTGGCGCAGTCCTGCTTGGCGCGGATCGTGTCGACGGCGCGCCCGACAAGGTCACCACTCTTTTGGGCGAGCGCCGCACGGGACTGACGGTCGAAGCTGGGCAGGCGGTGCGGCTCGAGACCGAGACCATCGGAACCGACCCGGTCGTACTGCGCGGACGCGTGTACGTGGATGGTGCTGAGCAGCCAGAATGGCAGATCGAGGCTACTGATTCGGCCTCTCAGCGGATCCAGTCTGCGGGAGCGGTGGCGCTGTGGGCGTACACGTCGGCCAACGCCGGCCCTGCGGTGGTGCGTGTCGATGCGCTCACTGGGACAACGCCAACGCCGACGCCGACCCCGACGCCGACCCCAACGCCGACGCCGACCCCAACGCCGACGCCGACCCCAACGCCGACGCCGACCCCAACGCCGACGCCGACCCCAACCCCTTTGCCGACGGACCCGCCAGTCCAGGACAAGATCCAGCCCGGCTCAGTGGCACCGGGCGTGGGGCGCTACGCCGTCCCTGCGAATGCCATCTATGTCTCGCCGGCAGGCAGCGACTCGGCAGCGGGCACCGCGCACAGTCCGTTGCAGACGATCGCTCGCGCGCTCGTCGTCGCGCCGACGGGCGGGACGATCGTGCTCCGCGCCGGGTCCTATCACGAGAGCCTGACCATGACGGGAAGCAAGCGTCTGACCGTGCAGAACTTTCCGGGTGACGAGGTCTGGCTAGACGGCAGCACCCCCGTCACCGGATGGTCCTCGGCCGGTGAGGCCTGGGTGAGCGCGGGCTGGACCGCAGAGTTCGACTCGAGCCCGACCTATAGTCGTGGGGCCCCGGACAACACTGCGCCGGGCTGGCAGAATATCGACCCGGCCTATCCCATGGCGGCCCACCCTGACCAGGTGTGGATCGACGGAGTCGCGCAGCAGCAGGTTGGTTCACTCCGCGAGGTGACCGCCGGTGCCTTCTTCGTCGATACCCAGGCAGACAGGCTCTACCTCGGGAGCAACCCCACGGGCCGTGAGGTCCGGGCCAGCGACACCTCGATGGCTATCGCTGTTCAGGGCCCGGACATCACACTGCGTGGTTTCGGGATCCGCCGGTACGCTCCCTCGCTTCCTGACATGGGCGCGGTGCGCGTGGATGCCCCGGCAACCGGGACTCGGATCGAGAACGTGCAGCTCACGGAGAACGCAACAACCGCCCTGAGTGTCAGTGCGTCTGGCGTGAGCCTGCAGAATGTCACCGCGACCAAGAATGGATTCCTCGGTATCCATGCCAACAATGCCGACCGGTTGAGAGTCGACAGCGTGTCGGTCACGGGGAACAACACGGAGCGGTTCAACGTCTCGCCGATGGCGGGAGGAATGAAGATCACCCGAACGCGGGGTATCACGATTGATCGATCCGAGTTCAGCAAGAACCTGGGCAACGGACTGTGGTGTGACGAGCAGTGCTACGACTTCACCGTCACCTCAAGTGATCTGGTCGGCAATGCTTACCACGGGTTGCTCTTCGAGATCTCTTCTACGGCAACCATTGCTAACAATGTGTTGCGCAACAACTACTACTCGGGCCTCACCATCCAGAACTCGGACCAGGTGAAGGTCTGGAACAACACCATCACAGGAAGCAACATCCCACTGTGGATCACCCAGGACGCCCGAAAGCTCGACTCGGCGAACGCCGTCGGCCGGGACCGGCGCCAGGCCTTCCCCGACCCGACGATGACCTGGGTGGTCAAGGACATCGAGGTGAAGAACAACATCATCGGGCGACCGCAGGGTGACGACGTGTGGTGCCAGGTGGTCTGCGTCTACGACCAGACGAAGCAGCGGACGGGCACCCAAATGGGGGTCACGCTCGACAGCAACGTCTACCACCGCACGGACGCCACCTCTCCGCGTGACCTGATCCGGTGGTCGGTGCAGTCTGCGGGCGGTTCCTGGGACCTGATCAGAGACCTCGGTCAGTTCCAGGCGCGGACCGGTGAGGACGCCCGCAGCGTGGAGGTGGCCGGAGCATCTCCCGATACGGAGTCTGGGGCCGGAACCGCCAGGGTTGCGGGCATGGCCGAGACGGTGGCGACCAGCCTCCCAGCCGCCATCGCTTCTGTCACCGGTCTGGCGCCCGGTACTCCGTTGCTCGGCCCGGCGCGCTGAGTCCCCGAACGGTCGTCTGACGCAGGAGGCCACGCCCGGGAGGCTCCGGTTACCCTTACGAGAGACCGGGTACCGCTGCCTTCCGGGCCGTTCGTGCTGCCCGGATTCGTCTCGCGGACCCGCGAGACACCTCCCGCCCGACCAGGCCCACCACAGAAGGACCCATGACCCTCACCGGAATCCTGCCGATCCTGCTCGAGGACCCGGCGGTCGCCGCGGCCGTCGAAGGCGTCGTGGCCCGCGGCGAGCGCGACATCGTGGGGCCGGCCGGCGTGCGGCCCCCGCTCCTCGCACTGCTGTCCGGTGCGCGTCCCGCGGGCGCCGAGGCCAGCGCGGCACCGCGGGCCCGATCCCTCGTGGTCGTCACTGCCACCGGGCGCGAGGCCGACCAGCTCGCCGACACCCTGCGCTGCTACCTGCCCTATGACGACGTGGCGGTGCTGCCGGCCTGGGAGACGCTGCCGCACGAGCGGCTCTCCCCGCGCTCGGACACGGTGGCGCGGCGTCTTGCTGTGTTCCGTCGCCTGGCCCACCCGGACGGGCGCTCCGTGCACTCCGGGCCGATCCGCGTGCTCGTCATGCCCGTGCGCGCCATGCTGCAGCCCGTGGTCGCCGGCCTGGGTGATCTGGAGCCGGTGTCGCTGCAGACCGGGGACACCGCGGACCTGTCCGACGTGGTCGACCGGCTGGCCGGAGCCGCCTACACCCGTGTGGACATGGTGGAGCGGCGCGGTGAGTTCGCGGTGCGCGGCGGAATCCTCGACGTGTTCGCCCCCACGGACGACCATCCGCAGCGCGTGGAGTTCTGGGGGGAGACGGTTGAGGAGATCCGCTGGTTCGCCGTGGCCGACCAGCGCAGCCTCGAGGTTTCCACCGACGGGCTGTGGGCGCCGCCGTGTCGCGAGCTGCTGCTCACCGACGCCGTGCGCGAGCGCGCGGCCGCGCTGATCACGCGCCTGCCCGGCGCCACCGAGATGCTCGAGCGCATGGCCGACGGCATCGCGGTGGAGGGCATGGAGTCGCTGGCGCCCGCGCTGGTGGATGCCATGGTTCCCGTGCTCGACCTCGTCCCCGACGACGCCCTGCTCGTCATCGACGAGCCGGAGCGGGTGCGCCGGCGTGCACACGACCTGGTGGCCACCACCGAGGAGTTCCTTGCTGCCGCCTGGACGTCCGCGGCGGCCGGTGCCGCAACGCCCATCGACCTCAGCGCGGCGTCCTTCGCGACGATTGCCGACTGCCGGGACACCGCCGCCCGCCGCGGACTGGGGTGGTGGACCCTGACGGCGTTCGGGCTGGACGGCGAGGTCGCGGAGGCCGGCCCAGCAGCGAACGCCGGTGAGCACGGCGAGTCCCTGCGCATCGACGCGCGCGAGGTGCGCACCTACCGCGGTGACGTGGCCAAGGCGCTCGAGGATCTGCGCCGCCACGAGCGTGACGGCTGGCGCCTCGTGCTCACTACGGAGGGCCACGGCCCGGCCCAGCGGATGGCCGAGCAGCTCGGCGCCGCCGAGACCGCGGCGCGTCTTGTGCCCTCCCTCGACGTCGAACCCCCCGCCGGCGTCGTCTCGGTGACCACGGCCGCCGTCGGGCCCGGATTCGCCTCGGAGTCCCTGCGGCTCGCGGTATTCTCCGAGTCGGACATCACCGGACGAGCGGGCGCGACCACGCGGGACATGCGCAAGATGCCCTCGCGCCGGCGCAACGTGGTGGACCCGCTGCAGCTGCGCGCGGGCGACTACGTGGTGCACGAGCAGCACGGCGTCGGGCGCTTCGTCGAGCTCGTGCAGC
>JBQGOU010000009.1:16784-25526 GCA_052086865.1 Cellulomonadaceae bacterium | reverse complement strand
AGAGTCCAGGCGGATCCGTTCCAATCGTACGCGCCGTGAAGCTGCGCGTAGGGAAGCTGCGCGCCCATGCCGGCGATGTTGCGTTGGTTCAGCTCGAGCGTCAGGTTGTTGATGAAGTATGTGAGCGGGGACTCCTGGTTCACGGCCCAGTAGCCGGCGAACGTGCCTTGAGTGTGCCACCACGCGAGCGGCGCGAACACGAGCACGACCAGGAGTAGCGCAGCCCAGAAGGCGGGGAAGATCCGCAGGCAGCGGCGCCAGAGATAGCGCCAGACCGTCGACGAACCCATGCGGGACCGGGCGATCAGGAAGCCGCTGAAGAAGAAGAAACCAGCAACGGCAACCCCACCGATCGACTGCTCGGAACTGATCTGGATGCCAAGGTCATGTCCGCCGTAGAAGCCCCCGATCGGCCCTGCGTGACTGAAGATGACGAGGAAGGCCATCAGCCAGCGCAGGAAGCCGATCGAGTTGGACCGGGGGTTGAAAGCGGCCGCCAGGGACAGCGGACCGCCCAGATCCTGCGGAACTCCCCTCGGGCTGGTGCCGGCGCTCATGCGGCCGTCGAGCCGTTCCGCTTCGAGAGTGACCGCCGAAGGCTCGCCACCACGCGGCGAGGGCCGTGGACCGCGTTCCGGAGCGTCCGGTAGGCCGGCCGCGCGGCCGCGGCGAGCCGCGGATGGCGCAGTGCGGTCGACTGTTTCATCACCGACAGCACGTTGGGCAGACCCGTGATGGCGTTCAGGTAGCTGTACTGCTCGGAGATGGTTCCGGGTAGCCGCGAGCTGAGTGCCGCGAGCTTGTACTCCAGGAACCCGTAGTTGATGGCCGCATTGGTGGTGTTCAGAACCGTGTTGACCACGTACTTCTCAGACATGGCCGCGTAGCTGAACAGTCGCTCGACCACGTGTGCCAGGGAGCCATCCCCGTACTCGCCCTCGGTGGGGAAGTCCGCCCAGTCGAAGTCCGCGTCGAGCAGCGGGCGCAGCGCCGCAGGGCGGGCGAAGAACATCGACCCGTAGGGCGACACAGGGGTGTCCGCGTCGAAGGCCACGTTGATGCCGAGCTGCCTGCAGAGCTCGATGGCGGGCTGCTTGTTGTGGTACCAGGCCTTCCCGAGCGTCGGGTAGCCGATCTGCACTACGGGGGGGAATACCATGCCGAGAGACTCGTCGTCGGCAAAGAGGTCCAGGATGTTCTGGGCATAACCGGGGGAGCTGAGCAGGTTCTCGAACAGGTGCCGCTTGAACCAGTCGCCGGGGCCGTAGCCGTCCTGGGCCGACTTCTTGGAGTGCAGCTTGAGCACCAGGTCGTAGCGCGGGTCGAGGAGAACGTCGCGGCACCCCAGGAGGAACGCAGTGATGTCACGGCCACGGTTGGAGGCCACGACGCGAACGTCGAACTGCTCGCGTCCTCTCTTGGTGAGCCGAGCCTCGATCTCTGCCTTCTTGACGTCGTCCGTCGTCGTGATGAACAGGTCATAGCCGCGAGGGAGATGGTCGGCCCAGCCCATGAGCTCGTCGATCATCGTCTCGTAGAAGACGTGCATCACGACGGCGACCGTCAGGTGGCTGCCCCGCCCGCTTCCCGTGGCGACGTCAGGCAGGACGTGGCTCATCGTCACGTTCGTGGCGGCTATCCGTGGTTGCGCCGTGTGCGAGATGTTCTGCCAGACGAGCCGCATCGGGTAAGCGGAGGCTGCCATCCGGACCGTGACGTCCCGGCCGATGATCGCGTGGTCGTTCATGTACAGCGGGTCATGGAAGAAGAGGCGACGCTTGACGATGGGACATCCCGCGTCGAGCAGGAGGGCGGGAGTGTCGACAGCCGGGTGGGGGGTCGGGTAGTCACGAGCCGGGAAGGCGACTTCGTATCGATACCCGCGATCCGCGAAGTGTTCCGTGAACCGCGATTCGTGGTGCTCGACGGAGTCGTTGTACGACGTGATCAGCGGCATGGTGTGCCAGTACTCTCGGAATGCCTCGCTGTCGAACATCGTGCGCCGCACGGCGATCCAGTGGGACTGGATGTGGTTCGGCAGGACCTGCTTGGCCGCGAAGGGGTGTGGCCGCATCTCGCCGTGGTCGGTCAGGCCCCAGAAGTCGACGTCCCAGGACTCCGATCGCTCGAACACGTCGGCGTACGACCCCACGGGGCCGAAGAATGTGTAGTTGAGCAGGATCAGCTCGTCATAGTCGCGCAGCCGCGCCGCGCCGAACGTGGCGAGAGCCTCCCGATAGCCGCCGACGTCATACCCGACGTTCTCCCGCTCGATGATCTCGTCGACCACAGGTGCCAGGTGTTCGCGGGAGGCCTCGTCGAGAGGGCCGTTCGAGACGAGCACGAGCGACTCGACGTGCTCCGAGAGCCCTTCCAGGCAGTGGGCGACGTAGTCATCCGCATGCCCGTCCTGAGCCCAGAAGAGATAGAAGCCGACGCGCTTCACTGACATCCTCCAAAGATCTGCGGAGGCTCGCTGCGGAGCCTCCGGACGTGCCCCGCCGGGACCCCCGGCTGCGCAGGCCATCTTGGCACGGTTCGCGGGTTCTCCCGCAACGGACGCCCGCGCTAGGCCGCAGCCGCCATCGCCGTCGAGATCCGGGTGGGCGGGTTGGTGGCGCGGAGCACGGAGCTGGTCAGCGCCGCCCACGCGGCCGCATAGAGCAGGATGAGGGAGAGGGCAGGCACAGGGGTCCATGACAGCGGCTCGCGCAGCAACCAACTGCCGTCCGCGCCTGTGGCATAGCGACGGGTATTGAGGTACAGCACGACCACGTGGAGTGCTGCGAAGACTGCCAGGACGGTCGACGTGACCTGGGCGGAGAACCACTCGGGCAGCCCCTGCTCGCGCTTGGTCGTGGCGAGCGCAGCGAGCGCGATGAGGCCGATCGAGACGGGAAAGGCGTACCGGCCCTGCCAGAAGAGGCCGATCTTGTTGGCTTGCACCACGTGTGCGGCGACCGGGAGTCCCATGACCACAGCTGCGCAGAGCAGACCGACCAATCGCATTCGGAGTCCGGCGACAGCCCACCCGATCATGAGGGCGAGACCTATGCAAGCCACCATGGCAAAAATCAACCAGAGCGGAACTGCGACGTCGGCCCAGCCGAGCACGAGGAGCATCTGCTGAAGGTAGGCGCTGGTCAGTCCTAGTGTCTCCATCACGAGAGTGCGAGCGGACAACCCGGCTTGTTCCGTTCCTTCCGGAAGCGCCTCCCGGGTCACGGTCCACGCTACGGACAGGCCGCAGGCGAGCACGCACACCCCTGCGGCCCACCAGGCTTGTCGATGTTGCAGGACGGTGCGCGTGCGTTCCCAGGGGGCGCTCAGCACGCACAGCACGAGGATCAGTACCACCATGAAGGGCCCGAGACTGCGGGCGTTCGCCAGGAGCACGGTCGCGACGCTCACAGCCACGAGGGCCAGCTGGAGCTGTCGCCCCTCGGAGTGCAGCAGCACAAGCAGGCTGACCCAGAGGAGGAATGCGCCCGCTACCTCGAACGACTGCGGATTCACCGACCCGAGCAGGTTGACGAAGGTCGGCGTCAACGGCAGAACGATGGCCAGAGCGAGCCAGCGCCGTTGCCGTAAGCCGGCTACGAGGCGAACGCCGAGCGCCATCACCGCCGAGGTGACGAGGGCGGTGGCCAGACGCATTAGGTAGACGGTGTGTTCCCCGGCGGGGAGCAGCGAGGTCCAACCGACCACCGTGTAGTACAGCGGGTTGTAGTTGATCGCCGATGTGCTTGCCCAGGCGGACGCATCCCCGACCGGACCGAGAGGTCCTTGGCAGGCAACGGTCACGTCGGGCTTGAACGCGAAGCAGTTGGCGTAGACGGAGAGCCGAGCGAAGACCTCGGGCACCTCGACGACTCCGACCCCCGTGGTCCCAGCGTCCGCGTTGACCGGCGAGATGCCGCGCACCGTGACGACGGCTTTGGTCACGTGCGCCGGCTCGTCGATCGATGCCATGAGGGGATTCGCCAGCGCCCACATGCCGCTGACCGCGAACATCGCCACGAAGAATGTCAACGCAGCCCGCCGTGGCGACCACGGAGCCGCCACGAGCCTCCGGGCCGCCGAGAGGGGTCCGGGGCGTGCGTGCGAGGCGTCGGTCGGGCTCATGCGTCGAGTCTCCGATCATCGGGGTGTGCCGGGTGCGAGATCCTGCGCCAATCTACACGGCGACGGCCAGCGACTCGGCGCTCCGAACCGTTACGATGAGCGAATGCCCTCCCACGAACCGAGTCAGTCATGAGGCTGTTCGTCCAGGTGCCCTGCCTTAACGAGGAGCAGACGCTGCCCTCCGTGCTGGCCTCGATTCCTGCCGAGATCGAGGGGGTGGACGAGATCGTCGTGCTCGTGATCGATGACGGTTGCACCGACCGCACGGTCGATGTTGCTCGCGCGATGGGGGTCCAGCACTTCGTCCGACACGCACGCACGATGGGTCTTGCCCGGTCTTTCCGCGATGGCGTCGACTATGCCTTGCGTCATGGCGCGGACATCGTGGTTAACACCGACGGTGACAACCAGTATCCCCAGCAGGCGATCCCCGAGCTCGTCGCACCGCTACTGCGAGGTGAGGCGGACATCGTGATCGGAGACCGCCAGACGGCGACGATAGCCCACTTCTCGCCGTTCAAGAAGGCGATGCAGAGTGTCGGCAGCGGAGTGGTCAACCGAGCGGCCGGGACCCGACTGCCTGACGCAGCCAGCGGCTTCCGAGCGTACTCGAGAGCAGCTTTGCTGCGCCTGAACGTGGTCACACAGTTCAGCTATTGCATGGAGACCATCATCCAGGCGGGGAACAAGCGGCTGCAGATCGCCAGCGTGCCGATCGTGACCAACCCCAAGACCCGTGAGTCACGGTTGTTCCGCAACATCGGGCAGCACATGGCGAAGTCGGCCTCGGCGATCCTGCGCAGCTACGTCATGTTCAAACCCCATGTCGTTTTCGCCACTTTGGGTCTCTTGTTCGGCCTTTTCGCTGCGGTTCCATTCGTGCGCTTCATGATCTTCTGGCTCCAGGGCGACACGTCGGGCCACGTGCAGTCCCTCGTCTTTGGAACCGGGATGCTGGTCGGGAGCCTGTTGTCCTTAGCGCTGCTGGTCATCGCGGACCTGCAGCGCACCAATCGTGTCCTGATCGAAGAGTCTCTCGAGCGCATCAAGGCGGTGCAGTATGAGGCGAGGGGGGACGCGCCCTCGCGCCTCGCACGCCTCCCACTCTCCGAGACCACCGCGCGGACCGAAGCCGAGCGAGCGTGAGCTTGCGTGTGGAGGTGGTCGTCTCGCACCTTGTGCCGACGCTCGGCATGGAGAAGGCAGCGCTGGGTGTCATCCGCGAGCTCTCCGAGCGCTTCGACGTCACTGTCGTGTCTCTCGCCGGCGGCGCGGACGATCGTCGGGTGTGGCCGGACGTCGTGGTCGCGAACAGGCGGCCCCTACGCGGTTGGCGACGGCTGAGCACGCTCCTGCGCGCACCGTCGTTGCTGCGTGGACCTGATGCAGATGTGCGGCTGTTCGTAGGCGCTCCTGCGGCCGCGGCGTCACTTCTTACCACGCGGGCGCGCCCGACCGACATCGTGTGGGAGCACAGCATCGGTCCGGCACGCCTGGCATCATCGCGTGCGCTGCGCCTCGTGTGGGCGGTGCTGCGGCGCCGATACGGGCGCGTCGGCGCCGTCGTTGCGGTGAGCCCTCCTGTGGCGAGGGTGATGGAGCGATCCGGTGCCAGAGTCGTGACGATCCCCAACATCGTGTCGTCTATGGAGCGGACCGGCTCAGCTGCGAGCCGTCGCCTCACCTCACCCGCGCGTTTGCTGTGCGTCGGGACCCTCTCGGCCCTGAAGAACCAGCGCGTCGCGATCGAGGCGCTCCTGCGGCTTCCTACGGATGTCACTCTGACGATCGTCGGTGATGGCCCTGAGCGGGGCAACCTGGAAGCCCTCGTGGCCCGCCTGGAGGTAGGCGGTCGGGTCGAGTTCACGGGGCACCTGGACGGGCCCGAGGTGGAGGCCCTGATGCGGGACTCGGCCCTGCTGGTCCACCCGGCCCGTTCCGAGACGTTCGGACTGGTGTATCTCGAAGCCGCCGCACTCGGGCTGCCGGTAGTCTCCCTGGAGCACGACGTCGCCCAGTGGCTCATCCCGCGCTACGTGCCCGGGACCGTGGTTCCAGAAGCCGGGTTCGCCGGAGCCGTGTCCAGCCTGCTGTGCGAGCGCCCTGCTGCCGAGGCTGTGTCCCGGGCCGAGGCCGCGCGGCTGGGCGACCTGGCACCGGATGTGCTCACCGACCGGTGGGTGCAGCTCGTTCACGAGGTCGTTCGCCGCCATGACTGAAGCCACCGCTCAGGTTCCCGGACGGCGTCGAGGCTGGCGCTCGCTAGCGCGGGGCGCCGCAGTTGCTGTCGTCCTGATCTTCGTCGTGACGCTGCTCGTGACCAACTGGGACGGCGTCAGGGCTGCCTTCGTCAGACTGACCGTAGGTGACGCGGTCGTGAGCCTTGCCACGGCAGGAGCGGGCATCCTTGCTTCGATGCTCTCCTGGCGCGCCGTCGTCGAGGGTGCTGGCTCGTCCATCGGCCTCCGAGCCGCGTCGCGAGTGTTCTTCCTCGCTCAGCTGGGCAAGTACGTTCCTGGCTCCGTGTGGCCGATCGTCGCCCAGATGGAGCTATCGCAGCGCTATGCGGTGCCCCGTGCGCGTGCGGCCTTCGCCGCGCTGACCCAGATGCTTGTCGGGGTGGCGAGCGGGATCGTCGTGGCGGCAGCGGCGCTCGTCCTCTCGCCGAGCAGCGCGCTCGACCGGTACTGGTGGGTGTCGCTCGTGGGTGGCGGTGCCCTGGTCTGTCTCGCGCCGCCCGTCCTGAACTTCGGCGTACGAGTGGCGGGTCGCCTCACAGCCGGACGGCTCGAGCTGGCCGAGCCGCTGCCCTGGTCTGCGATCGGGCGGGCGACCGTGTGGGCGGTCGTCATGTGGCTCGCATTCGGGCTGCACGTGTGGGTCTTGGCCGCACGCATGTCGCCCCATGCGCAGGGGCTGTGGCTGCTCTCGACCGGAGGGTACGCACTCGCATCCGTGGTCGGAATCCTGATCGTGGTGCTCCCGGCCGGGGCCGGAGCGCGGGAGGCCGTGCTCGTGCTGGCGTTCGCAGGGGCAATGGGCCGTGACGATGCCCTGGTCGTCGCACTCGTGAGCCGGTTCGTCATGCTCGCAGCCGATCTGCTCGGTGCGCTGGTGGCCGTGGTCTTGGCAAAGGGCTCCGGTCCGGTGCGGACTCAGGGGCCTACTGCGTAGAGCCAGCGGTCTGCGCCCCCCCACGAGAAGCGGTCGACCAGCTCGAGGCAGGGCTCGTCCAGCTCACGTGAAGAGATCAGGCGCTCCAGCTGCGGTTCACGCTCCGCAAGCACGCACGGCCCGGTCTGGACGAGGATCACGTCGGGGCTCGGGTTGGTCATGGTGATCTCGTCCTGGTCGGCCCAGCTGAGCCAGATGTACGAGCCGCCGCGGTTCCACGTCTCGGACCACTCGCCAGTGGGGTCGAGCCGGTCCCAGGCGTCCGGTTCCGGGCCGGCCATCTGTCGGCCGGAGAGTGAGGGGACACCGGTTGCCACGAGCAAGGAGTCCACGGCGAAGGCATCCGAGGCCCAGACGGTGTCTGTTGCACGAGCCTCATCGCCTGCGGCGAGCATCGCCTGTGCGACGTCGCTGTCCCGTAGGTCGCCCAGGCCGAAGATTACCGGGTTCACGTTCCAGACCAGGCTCAGCGCCGCGAGTCCGGCCACCACGTAGCCCGCGGGCTGCCGCGGGCGCCAGGTGATCAGGAACACGACGAGGGCGAGAGCCGCCGCGCAGAACCAGATCCATCTCAGGGACATTTCCGGGATGTTCTGCGCGCGCAAGAGCGAGCCCGCGTGCGCGGCGACTCCGGCTGTGAGCGTTGCAGCGAGCAGCGCAAGCCCGAGGCCGGGGCGTGGGCGGACGGCGGGCAGTGTCAGGCACAGCAGCAGGACCGCGAGGTAGCCCAGGACGTCAGCCGCGCGTCCGGCGGGCACGAGGTTTGCCAGTGGTAGCCGCTCACCCAGCGAGCCGAAGTCGATGCTCGCCCACGCAAACCAGAACCCTGTCGTCGCAGCCGCGGCCCATACCGCGGCTCTGTGTGCTTGGTCGCGATAGGCAAGTCGGCTCGCCAGGAGGAGCGCGGCCCATACCGCTGCCACGGCGTAGGACGAAGAGATCTCGCTCGCACTGGTCCCTGTGATGGTGGTGTAGTCGCCGAGCCGGCCCAGGTTGGTCGCTGCGAAGATCTCTTGCAGGCCGTTCGGGCCGCCCGTAGCAACGCGTTCGCCCGGGTACAGCGTCTGCAGGCTGGCACGGACACCGTCGATGTTCTCGAGGACCACCAAGGCGAGCAGCCCCAGCGTTCCAGCGCCCGTCCCGGCGAGAGCGACCACGCGTGCGCGGCGGTGGTCCGCTGGCACCAGCACCCCGACGCTAGCCACCAAGACCACTGCGGTGACCAGGACGATTGCCCAGGGTTGGTAGTACAAGGGTGTGCGCGCGAGAAGCAGGGCTGCTAGCAGGCCCCACCCGGCCGAGCGCCATCGAGCCCGTTCGGTCGCCCGTCGTACGCACTGTTGCAGCGCGGCGGCGCCGGCAAGTGCAAACCCGATGATCTCGACCGGCGTGAACGACCACCATGCGGTGGCAGGGGAGGCGGCGACGAGGACGGCCGCGAAG
>JBQGOU010000009.1:9243-16774 GCA_052086865.1 Cellulomonadaceae bacterium | reverse complement strand
AGTAGCCGATGCGACGGCTACCGGTCAGGGCGCGGAAGAAGGGAGGAGCTGCCAAGAACAGCGCGAGGAAGGGCAACCACCATCGAGCGGCCACGAGCATTGCGTCCGGCAGGACGGTGCCGAGGCGCAGCGCGGTGCCTTCGATCAGGACAACGCTCGAGACCGGACCTGCGGGCAACTGCGTGAAGAAGCCCTGCGGCGCCGTGAGCGGGTTGAGATCTTCGGTCGAGCCGGATGCCGTCACTCCGATATCGATGGGGGTGGATGTCAAGAACTCGTCCGAGCGGATCGTCAGAGCCTCGCCCAGCTGGGTGCCGAGCGGGTTGGCTGGATCCTGACGCAGATAGTCCACCCCGATGGAGGACTGCGTCACGCCAAGCAAGGAGAGCAGGAAGAACAGGCCGACGGGAATCGCAACGTGCAGAGGGATCCGATGCAGTCGTGCCAGTGCAGAGTCCACGATGAGCTATCCCACCGTCACGGACAGGCAGCTGGCACCGATCATGTGGTTGGTCCCACGCGGCACGTTGATCGAGTACGCACATACCTGGCGGGAGCCCGGTCCGGCCGGCACGGTGATGGAGAAGCCGTGCGCTGCACCGTTGCGATGAACTGACTCGACGTCGGGACGCGGGGCATTCGCCAGTACCTCTCCGGCCTTAACCCCGTCGACGTAGACGTGAACCCAGATCGGCTCCGGGGTGTCCCAGTCTTGGGCCCAGCCGTCCAGGCGTACCCCGCTTGGCTGCCCCGCTGTGGCAGACACGCCGCGTGCGAGCTCGATGACGCCCACGGGGCTGGCATTGGCGACGACGACGGAGTCTTGGCAGCCGATCGTGACATAGGCTCCGCCCGGCTTGTCGAGCGCCTCGACGCACACGCGGTGAGCGCCGGGAACGGCGGGGATGGTCGCCGACCACCCGATTGTGGTGCGCGTCGCAGGCACCACCGCTGCATGCGCCTCGTTGGCTTGCCGTGTCGCTCCCACGACCCCGTCGACCAGGACCCTGACGGTCACGGGTGAAGCGTCGTCGAAGTCCCAGGCCCATCCTGAGACAGTGATGGCCGAGGCGGTGCCCCCGCTCGCCGCCGTCGTCGGGGTTGCGGTCTCCAGTGCTCCCTGGACGGTTGTGTTGTCGACCGTCGCCGTGCGGCAGCCGAGCAGCACGTTCGTGCCCCCGGACGTGTCGATGGCGTAGACACAGACGCTGTGACTGCCCGCAACCATCGGGATCAGCGCGTCGTACCCATGGTTCGTTCCAACTCCGTGAACCGCCGCCACGTCCGAACGCGACGTGTTCGCCTTGATGATCGTCGAGAAGGCACCATCGGTGTAGACATGCAGGTCTATGGATGCCGTCGAGTCGGGGTCGAAAGCCCACCCACGAACCTGCGCCTGCCCCGGTCCGGAGCCGCGGACCACGTCGATCACCCCGACGGGTTGCTTGTTGGCTGCGGTGACGGTCCGGCACCCGAGCAAGACGTTCGTGCCGCCGCCAGAGTCGATCGCATAGACGCACACCTGATGGGACCCTGCTGAGACGTTGATGCGTGAGTCGTAGCCGACAGCCCCGTTGCGCCCATACGCCTGCGCGACGTCGGGTCGGTCGCCGCGGGCGGTCGTCGCGAGGGCTGCACGCCCGTCGACGTACACATGGACATCGATCGGGGCGGTCGTGTCCGGGTCGAAGGCCCATCCGGCCACCTGAACGGTGCCGGGCCCGGTGGCCTGGACGACATCGATACGGCCCACGGGGTTCTGGTTTGCGAGGGTCACAGAGCGGCAGCCCAGCAGCTTGTTCGTCCCGCCATTGCCATCGATGGCGTACACGCACACCTGGTGCACGCCTGATCCCGCACTCAGCCGGAGGTCGTACCCGTAGTTTCCGGTCCTTCCGTAGGCGGCCGCCACGTCCGGTCTGGCGTTGCGAGCGGTTGTAGCTGCTGCCGCCCGACCGTCGATGTACACGTGGACATCAACTGAGCCCGTGACATCAGGGTCCAGGGCCCACCCGGCGACCATGATCGTACTGGAGTCCACGGCTCGGACGACGTCGACTGACCCGACCGGTTCGCGCTGGTGGGTTGAGCCGAACCAGTCGGTGAAGTAGAGATAGAAGTTGCGGTTCCCGTACGACGAGCACGAGTCGCCCGAGCCGTACCCGGCGTTCAGAGCCGCCTGGTTGGGGCGGTAGGGAGTGTAGTTGTAGAGGCTTGCGGTGGCCTGGTTGGCGATGTACACCTGGGAGGAGCCGCACGCGGTGTTCGGATGCCAGAGGATCGTGTTGACCCGGCCCGCCCGGTAGCTGTACCCCGTAGGGTTCGCAGCGTAGCGCTTGAGCTGCTTTGCTGCGGCGTAGACCTGGTTGGCGAAGCCGGCATACTGCGGGTCGCACCAACCGCCGGCGTTGTCCGGGCAACCAAAGCCGAGCGCGCGGGAGTAGGTCCGTGCAGGCTTCCCCGACGACGCCGTGATCAGGCCCTGCTCCTTCTGCAGAGTGACGAGCAGCACCTGAGGGTTGATCCCGCACGCCACTGAGGCCTTGGCGATGATCGTGGCCGCGCTCTCGCCTGCGGCACCTTGGTAGGTCAGCGGGCACAGTGCGTCGGCGGGCCGGGTCGGAGTCGTCTCGCGGTAGTCCTTGATGCAGGTGTTGCCGCTTGTCGGTACGCAGCTGGAGCCCTTGCTGCTGAGGAACGACTGGATCGTCGCGGCGTTCATCGTAGCCGAGTCGTACATCAGCGAGTCGGAGATGATATCTCCGGGGTCGAAGCCGGTGACGGGCGCGGCTTGTGCGTTCTCCGCTGTCACCACGGGCTGGACCACGCCCAACAGCCCCACAAGCAATGCCAGGAAGATCAGGCGGTTGTGACGGGCAGGCAGTGTTCGGGTCATGGCACGATCACTTCGGTCGGGGCGGACGTTCCGGACGATGAGGCTGAGGCGTAGCTGACAACGACCTCCCACGTTCCGGGCGTCAAGCCTGACCCCGCGACCTGAAGTCCTCCGCAGCTCATCGTGGACACGTCCTGAAGCGCGTCGATCGTCTTTGTGAGAGTCCTAGGGCCCTGCGTCAGCGTCAGGGTGCACGTCGCGGCTTCCTCGAAGGCCGTCACGTAGGCGGATGCCTCTACCGAGGCGCTCGGGGCGTCCCAAGCGGCATACACCAGGATGACATCGACGTTGCCTGTGGGCGGCGAGGTCGGTTCGTCGCTCGCTGTGGGCTCGACGGTCGGCTCGTCGGAGGGCTCAGGCTTGGTCGAAGGCGTTGTGGGGCTAGGTGTCGGATCAACCAGGGAGGAGGACGGCGCGGTCGTCGGCTCGGGCGTCGTAGACGTGGTGGGCTGCGCGGGCTCCTCGGGAGTGGTCGACCCGAATGGCCCCAGGCCGAGGACAGAAGCGATCACCGCGGCTGCCGCGACGGCGAGCATCGCGGCGATGAGCACCGTTCGTTTACGCATGATCCTCGAGACGTGGGGGTCAAGGATATCGACGGTATCAAGCGTGCGGCAGACTCAGAGGCACCCGGTATGCGTGTTGCCGCACAGATGCGTCAGGAGTGACCGTGTCTCAGGATTCGCCGAGCGAGCCGCCAGTACCACTGAAGGGCCAGCTCGAGCGGCGCTCCGGCGGGCGGTAGGGGTGTCTGGGCCGGGTCGAACCGATCGGTGATCAGCGAGAGCAGATCGGCGTCTGGCACGGTCCGGGTCGACTGCACGAGTGCGCGCCGCCTGCGGACCCACGCCGTGTGGCCCAAGATCCAGCGCCAGCCCTGCAGCTTTTGCCGACCCCAGCCCTGCGCGGCCGCAACCGCAGCGATCGCCACCTCGAACCCGAGCAGAGGCGGTGCGAGCAGGGCTAGCGTGCGCAGCTCATGGACGGTCAGCAAGAACAGCAGACGGTTGCGTTCGACGAGGTACATCTTCAACGGGCTGCGCGAGAACTCGTAGTGGTGCAGCGCCTTCGCATCGGGCAGGACCTCGACGCGCAGTCCACGTTGCCAGCACCGCCAGCTCAGCTCCATGTCCTCGACGTAGGCGAAGAAGGCGCTGGGGAAGCCGCCGAGCTCCGCCCAGAGCTCGCGGCGGATCGCCAGGCACGCGCCGCTGGCCGAGGCGACCTGGCGGACGTCGTTCAGACTCGACGCCGGTTGACCCATGTCACCGGCCCAGCTCAGTCCGAGCACGTGCAGTGGGTTGCCGGCGGAGTTGATGGTGTCTGGGGCGTCAGCGAGCAGGATCGTTGCTCCGGCGATCCCGACGGCTGGGTCTTCGAGGTGCTGGAGGAGCCTGCGGAGCGCAGTGGGTTCGACGAGCGCATCGCTGTTCACCAGGGCGAGGTGGTCGTGGTGGGCGTGGGCGGCAGCCAGGTTGACGCCGCCGGTGAAGCCGAGGTTCTCTCCCGGTGTCAGCACGGTGACGCGTGCATCGTCTGGGACGGCGGACAGCGCGGCCGGATCTGCGCCATTGTCGACGAGGATGAGCTCGAGCGTCACTCCCGAGGAGTCGAGAACCGCCCGAACGGCCTGGCTGAGGAACTCCTCGGCGCCGTAGGCCAGCATGAGCACGCTGACTCCGTGAGAGCTCGGGGACGGCGTCATTCGGGAACCTCGCTGCTCGTGGGGGAGACCGACCTGCGCCAGGCGTTCATGCGGCGGGCCAGTGCGGAGACAAGGACGAGGAGCGCTACACCAGCCCCGGTGCACAGTGCCAGCGCAACTCGCGCGGACAGCTCGACCGGGACTGCGAGAGTGATCGCCGAGGCGACCAGACCACATGTCCATGCGATGGCGGAAGCCCTGTCTCCGTGGTGGGCCAGTAGCGCCTGAGCGAACACCTGGGCGAGCATGAAGAGGGCGCCGGAGATTGCGATCAGGACGAGGACACGGGTGCCGATGGTGAACTCATCGCCGTATATCAGCCACATCACCCAGTGCCCGAGCAGCGCGATACCCCCGACACCGGCCACTCCAAGTGCGACAGTGACGAAGAGTGCGCGGCGGAGAGTCCGGACGAACTGCACCACGCTGTCGTTCGCAACCAGGGCGGCGAGCGTCGGCAGGAAGACGGCCTGGATCGCGGCAAAGAGGAAGAGCGGGATCCGGGCCACCGTGACGGCCGCCACGAACCGGCCGCTCAGCCCCTGCTGGGCCACGGTGGCGAGCAGGGCCATGGCGATGGGGCCGAAGTTCGCTAGCAACTGGCTGGCCGTCGAGTTGGCGACCAGTGAGGTCATCGGCATCGAGGAGACAGCGTCTTCGCGGCTTCGCCAGACTCTGGTGAGTGCAGAGAGGGAGACGGTTGTGAGAGTCGCGATGACCGGGGCGAGCACCAGGATCATCCCGTAGGCGAGCCTGGATCCCGAACCGGTTGTGAACAGCACTCCTGCTGCCGCGAGTCGCAGGCTCCCGTCAAGGCCGAGCTGGTCCCCATAGCGCGCGAACCTGTTCGACCCGGCAAGCACTCCGCGAGCAAAGTAGGCAAGCGCCTGGCCGATCAGACCGAGCACCACCACGACGACGAGTTCCTTCGCGCCGCTGAAGACGTGGTTGCCTATCCACGGCAGTCCGATCGCGCCGATCGCCGCAATGAGGATGGTGCACCGGATCGTGTACCGGACCATGCGGTGGAGGTTCGAACCGTGACCTCCACGACTCCGCATCGCAGAGAGTGTGCGACCGGTCTCCTGCTCCAGCGGCTGAAACAGGCCGATGCCAACAGCGTTCAGGACCGTCCAGGCGACTGCGACCGGCGCGCTTCCCGCAGGCCCGAGCTCGCGACCCGCCAAGGCCAGGAAGACGAAGTTGGCCAGCCCGAAGATGCCCAGGCCTGCGGCGACCCACACCATCGAACGGTCAGTCTTCGGCGATGCTCCTTCAGCCGGCTCCGCTGGCGCACTCATCGGTCGTCGGCTGTGGGCGGCGCGCTGTCTCGACCGGTGGTGGCTGCGTCGAGGTCGAAGCGAATGAGCGCCACCTCTTCCGCGAGCGTTCTGGTCTCTTCCTCGAGTCGCGTGATCTCAACGCTCAGCTGGATGCACACCCCGAGGAGCAGCACAAGCGCCAGGGCGAAGATCAGATTGCTCGGCGTCTCGACGCCGACGGCGGAGGCGATTCGGTCCACGACGCGAGGGAAGGCGCCGAGAATGCACACCGCGACTGCGACGACGATCCACGTGATCGCGTACTTCTCCCGCAGCCGGCGTCGGCGCAGGAGCACAAGCAGGAAGATGACGAGGGCGACGCAGCATGCGAGCGCGAAGTAGTAGCCGCTCATGACGTGGCTCCGTTCGGGTGCTGCCGGGGGCGCGAGAGCGCGATGGCGAGGGCGAGAAGGGCGCGGCCGAGGAAGAACGCGGATTTCACGGGATTGTGGGACGGCGTGCCCCCGGCTCGTGGGCGCATCTCGACTCCCACCTGTCGGATCGTCAACCCAGCACGGGAGGCGATGACCAGTGCCTCGATCGTGTCACCCAGATACTCGGCCGGATAGTCGGACGCGAACAGTGCGATGGCTCTACGGTTCGAGGCCTTGAAGCCCGAGGTGGTGTCGGTCAGCCGGGTACGGGCGACCTTGGACAGTGACCAGGAGAGCAGCTTCATGGCCCATCGGCGAGGCCCGCGGACCTCGTAGCGGCCGCGCTCGGCGAACCGTGCGCCGATGACGACGTCAGCCGGCTCGCTCTCGAGCATGCTGACCACCTGGATCACGTCGGCAGGATTGTGTTGGCCGTCTGCGTCGACTTGCACGGCAACGTCGTAGCCCTTGCGCGCGGCGAACTTGTACCCGGCTCGCATGGCGCCGCCGACCCCCAGGTTCAAGGGAAGGTCGAGGACCTTGGTCCGTCCACGGCGGGCGACCTGCGACGTGTCATCGGTCGAGCCGTCATTGACGACCAGGAAGTCTGCGTCCGGCAGCGTGCTGTGCAGCTCGTCCAGAACGCCGGGCAAAGCCTCCTCCTCGTTCCAAGCGGGGAGGATGATCAGCAGCTTCCTGCCTCGGTCAGCGGTCACGACGAGCAATCCTAGCCGGAACAGCGGGACACGGGAGCGTTGCCCCGTCTGGCCGCCCGGGGGTGTGGTCGCCGGTACCGTGGTCCGCGGACCAGAAGGGAGCATGATGCGCGTACTTTTCGATGCGACGGCGGTGCCCGCCGATCGCGGGGGGGTGGGCCGTTATGTGGATGAGCTCGTTCCCGAGCTCATCCACGCCGGAGTCGATCTCGTCATGGCCGTGCAGCACCGGGACGTCGAGGGATACGCGCAGCTCGTCCCGAGGGCGGAACTCGTCGTGGCACCGGACGCGGCTTCGAGTCGACCCATCCGGATGGCCTGGGAGCAGGTCGGCCTGCCGGCGTTCGTCCGCCGCGTCAGGCCGGATGTGGTGCACAGCCCGCACTACACGATGCCACTTCTTGCGAAGGTGCCCGTCGCGGTGACCCTGCATGACGCGACCTTCTTCTCGACGCCGGAACTCCACTTGCGATCCAAGGCGGTTTTCTTCCGCAACGCGATCAGGGTCGCCACTCGCC
>JBQGOU010000009.1:0-9233 GCA_052086865.1 Cellulomonadaceae bacterium | reverse complement strand
CGGGACGAGGCTCTGCGCTTCGCAGGCGGAGATCCCGAACGGTTCTTCGTGGCCTATCACGGGGTGGACCGGCAGCGGTTCCACCCCACCGACACGGCCGAGCAGGAACGCGTCCGGGCGACGCTCGACATCGGGAGCTCGCCGTACGTGGCATTCCTCGGAACGCTCGAGCCGCGCAAGAACGTTCCTGCGCTCATCCGCGGATGGGTCCAGGCGTGCGGCGCGATGGAAGACCCTCCGGCGTTGGTCCTGGCCGGCGGAAAGGGTTGGGACGAGTCGATCGACAAAGCTGTCGCGCAGGTTCCTGCGCACCTGACGGTACGGCGCCCTGGATATCTGCCGCTCGAGGACCTCCCGGGGTTCCTCGGCGGGGCGGTCGTCATCGCCTACCCGAGCCTTGGTGAAGGCTTCGGCCTGCCGGTTCTGGAGGCCATGGCCTGCCGCGCCACCGTCCTGACGACGCGCGAGCTCTCCCTGCCCGAGGTCGGGGGTGACGCCGTCGCATACTGCGACACGGATGACGCCTCGATCGCGACTGGGCTTGCAGACTTGCTGGCCGACGAGACCGAACGGGTGCGACTGGCCGATGCGGCCTTGCGCCGCTCCGCGATGTTCACCTGGGCCGCTGCGGCGCGGGCTCACCTCGAGGCGTACGAGGCCGCGGCCAGTGCTGCGCGTTGATGCGCTCAGCTAGTCGCGTTGGTAGATGTCGCGGGTGTAGACCTTGTGGGTGACGTCGGTGAGCTCGTCGGCTTGGCGGTTGGCCACGATGATGTCGGCGCGGGCTTTGAACTCCTCCAGGTCGCGCACGACCTCGGAGTTGAAGAAGTCTTCGGCCTCCAGCTCGGGCTCGAACACGATGACCTCGATGCCCTTGGCCTTGATGCGTTTCATCACGCCCTGAATCGAGGAGGCGCGGAAGTTGTCCGACCCGGACTTCATGATCAGCCGGAACATCCCTACCACCTGCGGGCCGCGGGACAAGATGTCGGCAGCGATGAAGTCCTTGCGTGTGGTGTTGGAGTCCACAATCGCGCTGATGAGGTTCTGCGGCACATCCTCGTAGTTGGCCAGCAGTTGCTTGGTGTCCTTGGGCAGGCAGTATCCGCCGTAGCCGAAGGAGGGGTTGTTGTAGTGCGAGCCGATGCGTGGGTCGAGCCCCACGCCCTCGATGATCTGGGCGGTGTCTAGGCTGTGGCGGATCGCGTAGGTGTCCAGCTCGTTGAAGTAGGCCACCCGCAGCGCCAGGTAGGTGTTGGCGAACAACTTGATCGCCTCGGCCTCGCTGGAATCGGTGAGCAGAACCGGCACATCCTGGTCCAGCGATCCTTCCAGGAGCAGATCGGCGAAGCCCTGACCGCGCTCTTCCCGGTCGCCCACCACGATGCGTGAGGGGTGCAGGTTGTCGTGCAACGCTCGGCCCTCGCGCAGAAACTCCGGGGAGAACACGATCCCTGCTCCCGGGTGCTGCTCGAGCATGCGGCCGGTGAAGCCGACGGGCACGGTGGACTTGATGACGATCGTGGCATCCGGGTTCACCGCGAGCACCTGGTCGATCACCGATTCGACCGAGGAGGTGTTGAAGTAGTTCGTCTCCGGGTCGTAGTTCGTCGGCGTAGCCACGACCACGTAGGCCGCACCCTGATAGGCCATCGGAGCGTCCGTGGTCGCGCGCAGCGTGAGCTGCGCCTCACGCAGGAACCGCTCGATCTCATCGTCCACGATGGGTGCGAGGCCCCGGTTGATCAGCTCAACCTTTGCCGCGTCGATGTCGACGGCCACCACGTCATGATGCTGCGCGAGCAGCACTGCAAGAGACAAGCCCACATAGCCAGTGCCGGCGACGGCGATCTTCACAGCGCGCCGTCAGCCGTGCAGTGACTTGACGAAGCTCTCTACCGCATCGGCGGTCGGGAGCAGCCCCTGCTCCTTGGCCTCGGCAAGCGTGGGCGCCGCGAGATCCTTGTCGGAAAGCAACGCCTCCAGTGGCGAGCCGTCACGCGCCGTCGTCGGCCACGCGATGGCGACGTCAGGGTCGAGCGGGTGGATACCGTGCTCGCGCCCCGGGGAGTACCCGGTCGAGCACAGGTAAGTGACCGTGGAGTCGTCCTCGAGCGCCATGAAGGCGTGGCCCAGCCCCTCGCTCAGGAAGATCGCGCGCCGGTCGACGTCGTCGAGCAGCACGCTGTCCCACTGGCCGAAGGTCGGTGAGCCCACGCGGATGTCCACAGCGATGTCGAGCACCGCGCCCTTGGGGCAGGTGACGTACTTGGCCTGGCCCGGCGGCACGTCCGCGAAGTGGATGCCACGCAGCACACCGGCTGCAGACACGGACATGTTGGCCTGCTGCAGATCCAGCGGACGGCCCAGATGCTCGGCGAAGGTGCCGGCCTTGAACCACTCGAGGAACACCCCGCGGGGGTCTCCGAACTGCTTCGGCGTGATCTCCCAGGCCCCGGACACAGAAAGTTCGCGGTACTCCATGGTGTGCGCCTCTCAGTCCTGCTCGAGGAGGCGCAGCAGGTACGCGCCGTAGCCGGACTTGGCCTGCGCCACGCCGCGTTCGCGCAGCTGGTCGTCGGACAGGAAGCCCTTGCGCCAGGCGACCTCTTCCGGTGCGCCCACGTTCAGGCCCTGCCGGTTCTCGATCGTCCGCACGAAGTTCGACGCCTCCAGCAGCGAGTCGAAGGTCCCGGTGTCGAGCCACGCGGTGCCGCGGGGCAGCACCTCGACATGGAGCTTGCCCTGCTCGAGGTAGGTGCGATTGACGTCCGTGATCTCATACTCGCCTCGGGCCGACGGCTCAAGGTCACGGGCGATCGCGACGACGTCGTTGTCGTAGAAGTACAGGCCGGGAACGGCGTAGTTGGACTTCGGGTCGGCCGGCTTCTCCTCAAGGGAGAGCGCCTTGCCGTGCTCGTCGAACTCCACAACCCCGTACTCGGTCGGATTGGCGACGCGGTAGGCGAATACGGCGCCGCCGTCGATGTCCTCGAACCGGGCGAGGGTGGACCCCATGCCGGGGCCGTAGAAGATGTTGTCACCCAGCACGAGGGCGGCGGAGTCGTTGCCGATGAAGTCGGCGCCGAGCACGAAGGCCTGGGCGAGTCCGTTCGGGACCGCCTGCACCGTGTACTCGATGTTGATGCCGAACTGGGAGCCGTCACCTAGGAGGCGGTGGAACTGCTCCGCGTCGTGCGGGGTCGTGATGATCAGGACGTCCTTGATGCCCGCGAGGATCAGCGTGGAGAGCGGGTAGTAGATCATCGGTTTGTCGTAGACCGGGACCAGCTGCTTGCTGACGCCGATGGTGATGGGGTGCAGTCGAGTGCCGGATCCCCCGGCCAGGATGATTCCACGCATGATGGCCATCATGCCGCATCTGGCTGCCGAAGGCGGAACCGGGGCGGTGTCACCGCGCGGCGCGCAGTTCGATCCGTTCGCGTGCCCACAGCCCGAGATCCACGGCCCACCGGACCGGAGCCTGGATGGGCTTGGCGTACCGGCGATTCAGGTACTGCCGAGCGCTGGCGTGGTGCGCGCTGATCATGGCCGCTGGGGCCTTCTTCCAGGAGACACCCTGCGCGTGCGTGACCGTGGCAGTCGGAACGTAGACGTTTGTCCAGCCGGCTAGACCCAGCCGTTCGCCGAGGTCGAGGTCCTCGAAGAACATGAAGTAGGTCTCGTCGAAACCCCCGATCGACTCGAAAGCGTCCCGGCGGATCAGCAGGCAGGCACCGGAGAGCCAGCCAGCGGTGCGTTCGGTCTGCGGCGACGTCTCGTTTGCCCGGCGGTAGGCGCGTGAGTAGGGGTTGCTCGGCCAGATCTTGCCGAGCACCGCGTGTCCAGCACCGAGCTTCAGTGAGGGGATGGCGCGTGCCGAGGGGTAGACGGTCCCGTCGCTGTTGAGCAGTTTCGGCCCGAGCGATCCTGCTTCGGGGTGGCGCTTTGCCGCGTCCAGCAGCCTGTCCAGCGAATCGGGTTCCCAGACAATGTCCGGATTGGCGACGACGACCCAGGGGCTTCGTGCGTCATGGGCGCCCAGGTTGGCCGCACGGCCGTAGCCGAGGTTGCCGCCCGCCTCGACCAGCGAGATCCCGTCGCGTTCGGACAGCGCCGTCGCGATATCGCTTGGGCCGCCGTTGTTCACGAGGACCAGCTCAAGCGGGCGGGAGGTGGCGGTGGCCAACGAGTCTACGAAGTCGATCAGCTCGCGGCCGGGGTTGAAGATCACGCACACGACACGCACGGTCGGGTTGCTGTCAGTGAGGTCGTCCATGGTGGGCACAGCCTACCGATCAACGCTGGGCGCTGGCTGTGCCGGCAGATACCCCGCCGCCTTCTCCGCTGCGTAGGCGCCCCGCATCCGGTCGCGCATGACGAAGAGCCCCTCGATCGCCCCGGCGAGCGTGAGGAAGTTGCCCGCGCGCAGCACGTAGAACGTGGAGACCAGGCCGAGGTGCGAGAGCGCCACTACCCCGAAGCCGAAGGAGCACACGGCGCCGGCGAACAGCAGGGTGGCCCGTAGCCGCCGTCGGGGGCGCTGATAGACCAGCGGCAGCCCGCGCCGGGCGCTCGCGTAGGCGTACAGCAGGAACCCGGCACCGAGCAGGATGTTCGCCGGCGCCATCCAGCCGCGCAGCAGGATTAGGCTCGCGACCGTCGCCGCGAACAGCGCAACCGCCGCCACCACCCACGGCCAGGTGACCTGGTGCCGCCGCCGGAAGCGCGTGTAGTAGGCCAGCGCGCGCACGGCCACGATCGCGCTGAGCGCGACGATGGCGAAGGAGCCCATGATCTGCACCGCCTGGGTGGGCACCACCATGAGCAGCACCCCGATCGCCCCCAGGGTGATCGCGCGGATCGTGGCCCGCTGGCGCGCCAGCTGCGGATAGTCGATCGTCGTAAGTGCCCGCCACGCCGCGCGCAGGCCGAGCCGCACCGGGCGCCGGGTCTTGCTGCGGTTGCGCAGCAGGGAGAACAGCACGGACTCGAAGCTGCCGAAGCCGCTGTGCGGGACGTCGACCATGAGCGTGGCCCCGCCCGCCGCGAGGGCGGAGAACAGGGCGTCGGTGAACGTCTTGCGATCGGCGTAGTCGACCTCGTCGAGCCACCCGTCCACGGCCCGGTTCAGCAGCTCGGCCTCCGGCGCGCGCTGGGCCACCTCGACCAGCCCGGTGCCCTGGACCTGCCAGGTCATGATGTCGTGCTGCAGCAGGCCTCGCCCCGCGCTCGCCACGATGTGTGTCGGCGGGCGGGCATCGAAGATCGCGCCGATCACCGAGAACTCGGGGACGATCTTGACGAGGCGGCCCGCCAGGTCCGCCAGCGCCGTGGCGTCGGCCACCTGCGGGCTCAGCCCCGGCCCGTCCGCGTCGTACACGCGGTGGATCCGGTCCCGCTCGGCCGCATCGAGGCGCATGGCCGCGTACAGGGCCAGGTTCCCGCCCTTGGAGTGACCGCCCACCGTGACCGGGCCGGCGCACTCGCGTACCCGGTCGCGCAGGTACTCGGCGGCCAGCGGCTGGGAGGGCATGATCTCGAAGCTCATCGTGAAGTCCTCGCGCCAGCCGACGATCGAGGTGTCGGTGCCGCGGAAGGACACGAAGGTCGTGCCGTCCGGCAGGTGGAAGGTGACGGCGGAGAACTGGATCCCGGACTCGACGTCGGTCAGGTCCACGTAGTCCGAGAGCATGGTGTCGGCGAACCGCGCCGAGGCGCCCAGATCGGCCAGCAGCTGCGGGGGCACGTAGACCATGCGCCGCGCGCGCTGGGAGTTGTCCAGCACCAGCGGCAGCTCGGCCGCCACCGCATCCATCCGCACCCCGGCCGCACCCGGTCCGGGGACCGTGCCGGTGAGGTCGATGTTGGAGAGCGCGGTGAGCACGAGCGCGTCGACCACGTTGAAGCCGCGCTCGGCGAGGGTGATGTCACCGCGCCAGCGCACGTAGTCCTGCAGGTTCGCCACGTCACCGCCCTTCGTCACGGCGGCACCATTGCACCACAGCCGCGCGGGCGCGCGGGGAACAGCCGCTCGAGCGCAGTCCTACACTGATCTGCGGCCGGCGCGCGCCCGGCCTGTGCGATCGGAGACGGACATGGCCCACGGCGGCGGCAACAAGGCAATCATCGCGGCGCTCGCCGCGAACCTGGGCATCGCGGTGACGAAGTTCGCCGCGTACCTGCTCACGCACTCCTCCTCGATGCTCGCCGAGTCCGTGCACTCGTTTGCCGACTCCGGGAACCAGGCGCTGCTCCTGCTGGGCGGAAAGCGCGCGCGGCGTGCACCCACCGCGGAGCACCCCTTCGGCTACGGCCAGGCGCGCTACGTGTACGCGTTCATCGTCTCCATCGTGCTGTTCTCCCTCGGCGGGCTGTTCGCGCTGTACGAGGCCTACGAGAAGTGGCACGAGCCGCACGGCATCGACTCCTGGCAGTGGGTGCCCATCGCCGTCCTGGTCGCCGCCATCGTCATGGAGGGCACGTCCTTTCGCACCGCGGTGCACGAGGCCAACACCGTGCGCGGCTCACAGAGCTGGCGCGCGTTCATCACCCGGTCCAAGGCGCCCGAGCTGCCGGTGGTGCTGCTCGAAGACTTCGGGGCGCTGATCGGCCTGACCTTCGCCCTGGGCGGGGTGACCATGACCCTGGTCACCGGGAACGGACGCTGGGACGCCGCCGGCACCGCAGCGATCGGCGTGCTGCTCGTGCTGATCGCCATCGTGCTCGGGCTCGAGACCAAGTCGCTGCTGCTGGGGGAGTCCGCCACTCAGGAGAACGTCGCGGCGATCGAGACGGCGCTGCTGGGCGGCGGAGTGCGCTCCGTCATCCACCTGCGCACCATCCACCTGGGCCCCGAGCAAGTGCTGGTGGCCGCGAAGATCGAGGTCGACGGCGCGCAGAGCGCAGCCGACGTCGCGGACACGATTGATGCCGCCGAGGCGCGGGTGCGCGCGGCCGTGCCGCATGCGAAGTGGATCTACCTCGAGCCGGACCTGCGGAGGTCGGTCGGGGCGTAGGGGCGGCTCGGCCGGCGCGTCCTGGCCCCGTGGCTGTTGCGTGACCGCCGTCGGCTCGCGGCGCACCCCTTGTCCTCGCGCCGCCGATGTCCCAATGTCTCTATTCTTGCGACACGACGCTGGTTGACAGCGTGCGGCCGCTCGACTTCCGACATGAGGACGCCCCATGCTGTACGACTTCCCTTCACTGGACCGGGAGGACTCCGCGGTGCTCGCGGAGATTGCCGAGATGAGGTCTTCCCTCGCCGAGAATCTTCGCGTTCCACGACGGTGGACCGGTCGTCTACGACGAACTGCGCTGGCGCGGTCCATCCGTGGCTCGAACAGCATCGAGGGGTACAACGTCGAGCTGGACGATGCCGACGCTTCTCTGGACGGGGACGAGCCCCTGAGTGCCGATGAGCGGACGTTCGCCGAGATCCGCGGATACCGTCAGGCGCTGGGATACGTGCTCACGATGTCAAAGGACACGCACTTCGGCCTGGACACCTCCGCGCTGCGCAGCATGCATTTCATGCTGCTCTCGCATGATCTGTCGAAGAGCCCGGGAAGCTACCGGACGCGTGAGATCTATGTCCACGACGAGCGCACCGAGCAGATCGTCTACACCGGCCCCGAGCCGGAGCTCGTGGCCTCGCTGATGGGAGAGCTCGTCACGGACCTTGCGAGCCATGAGCATGATGACCCGACGGTCGTTGCCGCGATGGCCCATCTCAACCTCGTGATGATCCATCCCTTTCGAGACGGCAACGGACGCATGGCTCGAGCCCTGCAAACGCTGGCGCTGGCCACACGTGGTATCGCCGACCCGGAGTTCGCCAGCATCGAGGAATGGCTGGGTGCCAACACCGAGGACTACTACCGTGTGCTTGCCGCAACGGGTGCCGGAGCGTGGGCTCCGCAACGGGATGCGCATCTGTGGGTCAAGTTCAACCTGCGAGCCCACCACCTGCAGGCACAGACCGTCCGAGGCCGTTGGCGGCGCGCTCAGGATGCCTATGGGATGTTGGACGCACTGGTCGCCACCCATGGGCTTCCGGACCGCGTGGTCGACTTGCTCTATACCGCGCTGCTCGGGTTTCGGCTGCGGCGTCCCACATACGTCAAGCAGTCTGGTGTGGACGCCCGGACGGCGAGCCGCGACTTCAGGGCGCTCAGTGAGCTGGGGCTGCTGCGGCCCATCGGCGAGACGAAGGGCCGCCACTACCTGCGCGGCACGGCGCTCGAGGAGATCCGCCTGGCGCTGAGAGCCGCCCGGACCACGCTCGAGGACCCCTTTCCGTGGATGGCGGGCGCTCTCGCCGAGTACGGAACGGGGCGCGGGACCGCGAGATTGGGCGTGAGCGCCGAGAGCGCCGGCAGTACCGGGACATGACCCAGCGGCCGCACCCCATAACGGGGTGCGGCCGCTGTTGTCCCACCGGACTAGGCGGGCATGCGGTGCGTGCGCAGCGTCAGCTTGTGGCGCCGGACTTGAGGTCGTCGACGAAGGTCGGGTTCTCCTCGAGCCACGCCTCGACGGCCGCAGCCTCGTCGGCGTACTCGTCCGAGTTGAACATCATGTTCTCGAGGCTGAACAGCTGCTCGTCGGTCAGCGTGAAGTTCTTCACCCAGCCGGCAACTTCCGGCAGGCGCTCCTCGATGTCCTTGGCGCCGTAGGTGTGGATCAGCTCGGCGCCGCCCAGCGTGCCCTCGGGGTCCTCCAGGTCGCGGATGGGGAACGCGTCGTAGGCCCAGTGCGGTCGCCACAGCGTCACCGCGATGTTGGTGCCCGCGTCCGTGGCGCCCTTGAGCTCGGCCAGCATGGCCGGGGTCGAGGACACGACGTAGTCCATCCCCTCCAGGCCGTAGGTCGGGATGACCTCGTTCTCGGTGATCTTGGTCAGGCCGGCGCCCGCCTCGATGCCTACCAGCCGGTTGCCGTAGTCGCTCGACATGGCCGCAAGGTCCTCGAGCGACTGCGCCGGGGAGTCCTCGTTGACCGCGATCGTCAGCTTCGCGTCGTCGTACCAGGTGCCCAGGTCGACGATGTCGTCCCCGTACTGCTCGACGTAGTCCGCGTGGGTCAGCGGCAGCCATGCGTCGAAGAGCAGGTCGAAGTCGCCGCCGGCCAGGCTCGTGAAGACCACGCCGATGTCCGCGGTCTGCGTGCGGACCGTGTAGCCCTCGTCCTCCAGGATTGCGGCCCACAGGTACGAGGCGGCGATGCCCTCG
>JBQGOU010000008.1:0-26048 GCA_052086865.1 Cellulomonadaceae bacterium | reverse complement strand
GTCCCTGCTGTCGCAGTGCAGGAGGACGGATGCTCCTGTGGTGATCTACCATCCGGCGGACTCGCCCGCCCGGACGGGCCGACCCTTGCGCGTGCTGTTCCTGTTGCACGGCATGCTCGACGGCTGCGAGACGTGGATCACAAGGACCACTATCGCCATGCTGGCCGAGGAACACGACCTCTTCGTCGTCATGCCCGAGGGCCAGCGCAGCTACTGGCGTGACCTCGTTTCCGGGGGGAACTTCCACTCCTATCTGACCCAGGAGTTGCCCACGGTCGTGGCGGAGATGTTCGGGATCGCGCACGAGCGAATCCTCTGGGCGGTGGCGGGCAACTCGATGGGCGGTTACGGGGCGCTATACACAGCTCTGTCAAGGCCGGATCTGTTCAGCGCCTGCGGGGCCTTCTCACCCGTCATTGATCCGGTGGCGGCGACAGGGCTCATCCCTGGCGAACTGCTCATCGATGGTGAGACTGACGCGCTGTTCGGGGCGGGCAACCATGCCGGCGCCAGAACGGACGTGGAGCTTGTCGAGCTCGCGCGCAGGGTGGGTGGTCGCGTGCGGATGGACGTCTGGTGCGGTGACCAGGACTTCTTGTACGAGTCGAACCGTGGCTTTCACCAGGCACTGGACGCCGCCACCGTGCCGCACCGCTTCGACGTCGTCGCGGGTGGGGGGCACGAGTGGGTTCTGTGGGATGCCGCGTGCCGTGAGTTCGTCTCTCGGTGGTTCGCGGACGGACCGCAGGGCGTAGCCTGTTCGCGATGACGCGCCGACGACGGTGCAGCGCGGCGCCCGGGACACCCAGGAGGTAGGGCCAGATGACGGGTTCGTCGTCGCTGGTCTGGCTGCTTCGTCGATTCGGGGTCAGACGCCGTCTCATGCTGACGCTTGCGCTTGTCACGATCGTTCCTGTCTTCGCGACGACCTGGATCGTCTCGAGTGTTGCGGCGCGTTCGACCGAAGAGGCCATCCAGACCCAATCGGCCGGGACCATCGGTCAGGTGGCCGACTCGGTGGCAGCCCAGCTGGCGGCGCTCGAGCGCAGTGCGGTCAAACTCTCCTACGCGCCGTCCCTGCAAGCGACTCTTGCCGGGGACGCCGCTGTGTCCGAGGCCGACATCGCCGCGGCGCACACGGTGGTTGCCGAGGAGTTCTACCTGACAAACCACGTGGTCTCCGTGCAGGTGTCGGCTGACGGCTCCGAGTGGACATCGGTCTTTGACGTCTACCCAGAGGGATTTGGCATCACCGAAGCCGAAGCGAACCACGCGTCCGAACGGATGCGAACGACTGGCGGTCAGTCCGTCTACACGGCGTTTCGGGTCCGGGACGAGTCCGCGCGAAGCCTTCGCGGCCTTGGCTTTATCCGGCAGTGGCGCACGGTGTACGCGCTGGAGGACAAACAGTCGATCGGTGTCATCGTCCTCACCCTCGAGGAGAGGTACATCTCGTCGATGGTGAGCCAGGTCAATGAGATTCCCGGTAGCAGAGCGCTGCTGGTGGACGAAACGGACTACACGGTGGTGTCAAACGTCGGCCAAGGGTTGTTGCGCGTCGGCGACGACTTCGGCACCGACGTGCGGTTGAACGCGAGCACGCCGTCGGGAACCGAGGTCGTGCTGGAGGACACGCGCTATCGCGCAGCGACGGCTGCCGTGGCGAACTCCGACCTAATGGCGGTGCTCTTGCTGCCCGCCGACTACATCTTCGCTAGCCGCAGTGCCGCGATTCGCGGCTTCGTCACCACGGCCGCCGTCGCGGGCGTGGCGGCTCTCGCCCTGTCGGCGTTGGTTGCGCAGACCATCACCCAGCCCATCCGCCGATTGATGGACAAGTTTGCGGTCCTCGAGTCGGTTCCTGACATGGAGCTCCCTCCCGACCCCGCGCGTGATGAACTCGCGCAACTTGACCACCGCTTCAACGAGCTGATGACCCAGAACCGACAGCACGCGGCGCAGCGGGACGCCGACGTCGCCGAACGGCACCGCATGGAGCTCAAGGTGCTCCAAGCGCAGATCAACCCGCACTTCGTGGTGAACGCCCTCGCAAGCATGCGCCAGCTGGCGGTGCTGGGGAACGCGGCTGGGGTGGCCGAGCTGGGTGAGGCACTGAGCGGGACCGTCAACCGGACCTTTCGCTCGATGAGTGACTGGACGACCCTGGAGCGCGAGTTCGAGGCCGCGCACGACTACGCCGTGATCGCGTCCTACCGGAACATGGGCCGGGTCGCATTGTCCACCGATCTGCCGCACGAGCTTGAGGACGTCCTGGTTCCGCAGTTCATCATCCAACCCATCGTCGAGAACGCCTATGTCCACGGCTGGGCAGACTCGGACCGCGGAGGACGCGTCGTGGTCCGGGCGCAGCGGACCAGTGCAGGAGACCTCACGCTGGAGGTGACGGACAACGGCGCGGGATTGCCCGACGGGGACGGGGATCGTGGAGAGGTTGGGGAACGGCTCGGGCTGACTCGTTTCGGGCTGCGAAGTGTGCAGGAACGGCTGCGGCTCCTCTATGGCGACAGGGCGACGATGACGATTTCGAGCGAGCCGTGGATCATGACCACGGTGACCGTGGAGATCACGGCAGAGCGGAGCGACGCGTGAAACGCATCTGGAGCGTTCTGGTTGCGGAGGACGACGCCATGTACCGGGCTACGTTGTCGACGTCTATCGCATGGCGCGACCTCGGCTGCACCGTGGTGGGCATGGTGTCGAACGGTAGCGACGCGGTACAGGTGCTGCGCAACCGTCACGTCGACATCCTGCTCACTGATGTCGAGATGCCAGGGATGGACGGGATCGAGCTCGTCGTTCGCGCCCGCGCCTTGCAGCCTGAGATTCGCTGCTTGGTCCTGAGCAACTTCGACACGTTCGACTATGTCAAGGACAGCCTTCGACACGGTGCCGATGACTACCTCCTCAAGCATCGGGCGGCACCGTCGGTGATTGAGGAGGCCCTGCGGCGGCTTTGCTCGCAAGGCGGCGCGCCGCCCTTGCGTCCGGGGGAGTCCGAGCGCTCGAGTCAGCTCGAGCTCCACGCCCTGCTGGTCCGCGACATCATCAGGTCCTTCCTGGTGGGCGGGATGGATGGTTCTCGCCGCGATCGTGTCGCGGTGGCCGTGACCCCTCGCCTTGCCTCCGGCGGCGCAGTGCTGTTGGGGTTCTCTATCGCGCGGTACCGCAGTCATCTGGCCAACCTCGGCAGCGAGACCTCTGGTGCGCATTTCATCTCGGTCTTCCTCGAAGTCTGCCAGGAGGCCGTGGGGTCGGCTGCGTTCTTGACCGATGTGACCGAGACCCTCTTCGCTGCCGTCGTACCTGTCGAGCTGTTGCGCTCGCGAGCTGCCCGCGAGACTCGGCTGGCGGAGGTGGAGGCGGCTCTCCGGTCCGCAGCCTCCCAGTACTTTGACGCGGAACTTCGGGTGGCAAGCCGGACCAGCGCCAGGACGCTCGAGCACCTCCCAGAGGCATGGGCCGAGGTCAAGGATCGTCTTGAGATCACGGTGTTCCGGGCGGGCCACGCCGAGACCTCGCATGGCGCCGGTGTTGACGGAGTGGGGCCGTCACGGCGTGGCGCAGGGGCTGGGCCAGAGTTGCTAGATCTCGAGGAGGAGCGGGACCTGTTCCGGCAGATCGTCTCGGGTGACTGCGTCGGTGTGGAACGCACCGTGGCCGAACTGTTTGCGCGGATCGCGGTGCAGCGGCACTCTCGTTCGGCGGCGTTGATCCTGGCCAGCGACCTCGTCAACCTGGGGATCCGTGTCTGCAAGAACCGCAAGCTGTCGCCCGACTGCATGCTTGAGGGCGACACGCCGCCACCGAGCGCGATCGCCGAGGCGGAGAGCCTCGACGACCTTGAGGCGTACGTGACGGGGCGGCTGCTCCAGCTGACCGATCAGTTCGTCGCATCGTCTCCATCGAACGTGATCGTCCAGCGAGCCGTGGCCATCATCCGCAGCCGCTACGGCGAAGCTCTGACGGTCCAGCGGATCGCCGACGAGATCGGCGTCAGCGGGTCGCACCTCAGCCGCACGTTGAACACCGAGCTGGGGCACGGCTTCGCCGAGGAACTTAACCGCACGCGGATCGAGGTCGCCACGAACATGCTCGAAGACCCGGAACTCGAGGTGAAACAGGTGGCGCGCAGGTGCGGGTATGCCAGCTACACCTACTTCTTCGACGTATTCAAGAAGTACTGCGGCCAGACTCCGCAGAGGTACCGTGCCGAGCTGAACGGGGCACCGCAAGGTGCTCAGCATCGGGGAGCTGACGTCCAGGCGGAAGCGTAGTGCAGCGGACCAATCGAGTGCCCCGTCACATCGTCCCGGGTACCGGGATGGAACGGTGACTCGTTGAGCTGTGGCTGCGGGGGGCTGCGAGTCTCAGCGCATGGCCGCCGTACAGTCTTCGAGCCCCGTCGCCGGGGCAGACGGCGCGCGTCCGATCACCGCCGGGTGTCCTGGCGGTCGCTGTCGCAGCGGCACCTGAACCTGCCGCCACCGCCGGCGGAGCCTGTCGCCGGCCTCGCACCAGCCATGCCATGGCGCGCTTTCGCGCGTCTCGACACAGTGAGAAACTGCGGATGAAGCCGCACCACCTGAGCTTCCCACCGCCATCCGCTGCCGGCCCCGAGCATCTCGGCGCCGGGCCGCGCCGTCCCGATGGCTGAGCTCGGGCGCGGTGCTCGCGCTGACGCTCGCTCTCGTCAGCGTGCCGTCGTTCGCGAGCGCCGACACGGAGCACGAGCACCATCACGGCGCCTCCGAGCCGCTGACGAGCTCCGAGCTGGACGTGCTCGCAGAGATCGACGCGGACACGATCGTGGACCACATCCGGTATGTCGAGAACGAGATCGGCTCGGGTGTGGCAGGCAGCCCCGCTGAGCTGCGCCGGGCCGAGTACTTCGCCGGTCAGCTCGAGGACCTGGGCTATGCGCAGTGGAGCCACGCCACCGCGACGGACGGTGAGGACGACTACTTCCAGTTCTTCGAGGACCCTGTCGTCGCCTCGGGTGTGACCGGATCGCTGACGTTGAACGGGCGCGAGTACCCGGTCACCGGCCCCAGCGACAGCGACACCGGGGTCTACCGGGGATCAGACCAGCCTGAGATCACTGGTGGACCGTCTACTTCGCCCAGGCCGAGGAGCTGGGGCTGCGTGGCTCGAAGGCCTTCTACGACACCGTCCTCGCGCCCCAGGACTACTGGAAGAACGTCATCGGCTACTACAACCTCGACATGGCCGCGACGTCCCAGGTGTTCAACGCGTACCTGACCACCCACACGCCCTATCGGGATGCCGAGGGGTCGCCGGTGCAGAGTTGGGTGGCCGACATCGTCGCCGAGCAGGGGGAGCGCTACTGGGACTACGCGAACGCGCACGGCGAGCTCGACCAGTGGTGGGAGAAGGACTGGGTGAACGAGGACGGCTCCGTCTCCGTCGTGGGTCTGGAGTACTTCGGCAACTGCTCCGACCACGCGAGCATCGCCGGCGCCAACACCTCCCCCAAGGTGAAGTACGACGAGGGAATCCCGGTGGTCTACACGTTCTGGCGGTACGCTGGAGCATCGTCCGGCCGCGGCAACGTCGTCGAGCACAACTACCACGTGGTGAGGGACCGGCTGTCCTGGCCCGGCGACCCGTTCACGATTGCGGGTGAGACGCAGCCCTATACGGGCAAGATCTCCGCAGAGCGCGCCAAGATCCTCGCGGAGGTCTTCGCCTTGTCGTTGCTGGACGCCGCGCAGGGTCCTGTCTACCCGTAGGCGCTGGCCGCGCCGCAGGTCACCGGCGGCAAGGCCGCGGTGAGCGTGGACTGGCAGCTGCCGGACGACGGCGGTTCCCCGCTGACCGGCTACACCGTGCAGTTGAGCGAGGGCACCTCGGTGGATCTCGCGCCGACGCAGACCTCGCACACGGTGACCGGTCTGGTGGCAGGGGAGTACACCGTAAGCGTCGTCGCGCACAACCCGCTGGGCGACTCGGCACCCACGGAGTCCGCGCCGGTGACGGTCCGTGCGCTGGCGACCCCGGCGCCGACCGACCCGCCCACGGATGCGCCGACGGACGATCCGGCGGCTTCCCCGGGAACCGTTCCAGGGGGCGGGGACGGGGGCGGCGCAGGGGCTGATGGCACCGGGACGGGTGGCAGCCTTCCGGTGAGCGGCGTGGAGGTCCTTGTGCTGACGTTGTTCGCGCTCGCAAGCGGCAGGGCCGGCCTCGCCCTGGTCCGGCGGCGCGGAGCAGTGCGAGCCGGGTAGCCGGCTGCGGCGTGCCGGCCCACCCGCGTGAGCGTGGATGGGCTGGCACGTTAGCTCGCCCTGGACTCAGGCAGGCAGCGGCGGCTTGTCCACAGGCCGGAGTGCCTCCCTAGCGGGCGGGCCGGGCTCCGCATAGCGTCCCGAACCATGCACGCAGCGCGGCGCACGGTGTGGACCCACGTGACGTTGAGCGAGTTCGCCATCGTCCTCGGCCTGGGCAGTCCACTGGTGCCGTTCCTGGGCTCCGAGGCCATCATGACCGTCCAGGTCGCGCGAGACGACCGCGGGTGGCAGGTCCGCCAGGTGGATCTGCTGGCCCTTCCCGGCCCCTTGCAGTCCGAACTCCTGTGCACGGGCGTCACCGGCTGCGTGTCGCCGTGAGCACCTCCGGGTCGGCGCCGCAGGGACGCTGAGGCGGCGCCGAGGGATCGCTCAGCGCAGCTCGGCCTCCGCGGCCTCGAGCTGGGCGAACTCCTCCTCGGGGGCGTTGCCGACCACGCGGTGGCGTCCGACGAACCAGAAGTAGGCGAGGAAGACCACGAAGATCGCGGCTGTGATGCCTGCCGCCTGCACGTCGACGAAGAACGTGGCCACCACGGCCACGACGGCCAGGATCAGGGCGATGCCGGTCGTGACCACACCCCCGGGGGTGCGGTAGCTGCGCTCCAGGTTCGGCTCCCTGACCCGCAGCACGATGTGCGAGAGGTTGAGCAGCACGTAGGACACGGCTGCGCCGAACACCGCAATGTTGATGAGCTTGTCGCCGTCGTGCACCACGGCCGCGAGGACGAAGCCGACCACGCCGGGCACGACGAGCGACCAGGTCGGGGTCTTGCGCGAGCTCGTGACCGAGAGCCACTTCGGCAGGTAGCCCGCGCGGGACAGCGCGAAGAGCTGGCGCGAGTAGGCATAGACGATGGAGAAGAACGACGCGACCAGGCCCGCGAGGCCGGCGTAGTTGACGAAGGTCGCGAGGCCGTTCTCGCCCACGGCGCGCAGCGCGTCGGGCAGCGGGCTGCCGGACTCGCCGATCATCTGCGAGCCTGCGCCGCCGGGCGCGAGCAGCAGCACGGTGAGCCCGGTGACGATCAGCACGCCCATGCCGACGATGATGCCCTTGGGCATGTCCTTCTTCGGGTCGGCCGCCTCCTCGGCGGCGAGCGGCACGCCCTCGATCGCGAGGAAGAACCAGATGCCGAACACGAGGGCGCCGATCACGCCGGAGAAGCCGAAGGGCAGAAAGGCGCTGGACCCGGCGCTGCCGTCGGGCACGATGTCGAAGAGGTTGGCCGCGTCGAAGTGGCTGAACATCCCGAACGCGAAGGCGGCGAGCGCGACGATGGCGATCGCGGTGATCGCGAACATGGCCTTGAGCGCCTCGCCGACGCCGATCAGGTGGATGCCGATGAAGATGACGAAGCACACGAGGTACACGGGCCAGCTGTTGGTCAGCCCGAACAGGCCGAGCGACTCGACGTATCCGCCGATGAACACCGCGATGGCGGCCGGAGCGATTGCGTACTCGATGAGGATCGCCATGCCGGTCGCGAAGCCGCCCAGGCGGCCCAGTGCGCGCCGGGCGAAGCCGTAGCCGGCGCCGGCCGTCGGCAGGGCCGAGGACATCTCGGCCAGCCCGAACACCATGCACGTGTACATGGCGCCCATCAGGACGAAGGCGATCAGCAGACCGCCCCAGCCCCCCTGGGCCAGACCGAGGTTCCACCCGGAGAAGTCCCCGGAGATGACGTAGGAGACGCCCAGGCCGGCGAGCAGGATCCAGCCGGCCGCGCCCTTCTTCAGCGATCGTTCGGCAAAGTACTTCTCGGACTGTCCGTCCGTCGAGGCCGGGCTTGCGCCACTGGCAGGGGGTTTGGTCAGAGTCATGGCACGCCTCTTGTCTGTCGGTTCTGCGGGGTCGGGCAGAGTGGGATGGCTCGGGGTGGAGCGGGGTCGGTCAGTCGAGCAGCCAGGTGGCCGAGCGCAGGAACCTCTCGGCGACCTCGCAGGTGCCCCAGGTCTGCGCGGCGAAGAGCCCGTCGGGCAGGGCGTCCGCACGGTGGTTGGTGGTCCAGCCGAGCATCGTCAGCCGGCGCAGCATGGACAGTGCGCAGCCGGTCAGCTCGTCCTGTCCTGAGTAGCGGCGAACCGCCCGGTAGCCCTCGATCCACTCCTGGGCCATCCGGGGTGCGTACGCCTCGTGCTCGAGGAAGGACAGAGCGGCAGCGAAGTCGTAGTGGAACCAGCCGTAGCCGGAGTCGTCGAAGTCGATGATCGTGAGCTCGTCGCCGGAGACCATGATGTTGGACGGACGCAGGTCCGCGTGGATGAGGCCGTGGCTCGCGCGGTCCCTGGACCGACCCTCGAGCAGGGCGAGCGCCGCGTTCTGCGCGCGGTCGAGCAGCACGTGCTCGACGGGTGTGAGCGTGGCGTCCTCCCACCGGCCCCAGCGGCAGCTCGGGCCGATCATGTCCGCCACGTCCCACGTGAAGCGGCTGAAGCCCGACGGCGCCTGCCACGACTGGGCGTGCTCGTGGAAGTGGGCGGTCATGCGCCCAATCTCGCGGTAGTAGGGGGCCGGGTCCGTGAGGTCCTCGAGCACCTCACCGTCGATGTGGTCGAAGGCCACGCAGTACCAGCCGTTCCCGGCCTCGTCCGCGATCGTCGCGACGTAGGGACCGGCCGCCGTCGGAATCGACGTGGAGACGGTGACGTCCTCGAGGTCGGCGAGTGCGCGCATCCAGGCGAGCTCGGACTCGATCGCGTCGGTGCCGTCGACGTATCCGGGCTGGGACACGCGCACGACGCACGACGGGCGTCCGTCGATCCGCACGAGGAACGTCGCGTTCTCCGAGACGGTGATCAAGGTGACCTCGGTGCGCGCCGGGTCGAGCGCCCAGGAGTCGGTGACGCCGGCGTGCAACCAGTGCGGTGCAGGTGCTCCCTTGGTGAGCGTCTCGAAGGTCGCCAGGCTTGCCGGCGTGCCGGCGGCTGGCAGGGTGGTCTGAGTCATGACCTGTCGCTCCTTCATCTGCGGTGTCCTTCCGCGCCGTGCGGCGCGGTGCGATGAGGAGAGCTGGGCGGATGACCTGAGCGTGCTGCCGGGAGTCGGCCGAGCGCAAGCCTGCACCTCAGGAATTTACCTGCCGGTGACGCGCGGGCCGCTGCGAAACGAACCGTTTACCTGAGCGGGCAGTTTGGTAACCGGGATCTAACACGAGCCGCTGCGCGCGTCAGTTCCCGCGGAGTTGGATAGGAGTCGACACCACGAGGGCTGGGCGGTCTTCGTCGGACAGGTCCACAACACCCATCGTGAATCGGGGAACGGCAGTGGCGACTCGCTCGACCATCATGGACACCAACAGCTTCCGCTCGGACGCGGCGACGGACATCCCGGCGGCGACCAGGGCGCTCGCGCAGCGGCGCGAGCGTGTGCTCGGGCCGTCCTACCGGCTGTTCTACCGCGATCCCGTGCACCTGGTGCGCGGCGAGGGCGCGCACCTGTTCGACGCCGACGGCAACAAGTACCTCGACGTGTACAACAACGTCGCCTCGGTCGGGCACTGCCACCCCCACGTCGTGGCCCGCGTCCAGGAGCAGGTGGCCACGCTGAACACGCATACGAGGTACCTGCACGAGGCGATCGTGGAGTACACGGAGAACCTGACCGCGACCATGCCCGGCGAGCTGGACCGGATGATGTTCCAGTGCACAGGCTCCGAGGCGAACGACCTGGCCGTCCGCGTCGCGCGGACGTACACCGGCGGCGAGGGCGTCATCGTCAGCTCCGAGGCGTACCACGGCAACTCGGACCTGATCTCGCGCTTCTCCCCGGCGCTCGGCTCGGCGCAGGAGCTCGACCCGGCCATGCGCGTGGTCCCCACCCCGGACACGTACCGTCTCGACGAGGCGGACCTCGGCGCCTGGTTCGCCGCTCAGATACGCGCCCAGATCGAGGACCTCAAGGCGTCCGGCATCGGCTTCGCCGCGTTCATGGCGGACTCGATCTTCTCCTCCGACGGCGTCTTCCCGAACCCTGTCGGCTACCTCAAGCCGGCGATCGACGCCGTGCACGAAGCCGGCGGGGTCTTCATCGCCGACGAGGTGCAACCCGGCTTCGGCCGGACCGGGCAGGCGTTCTGGGGCTTCGCCCGCCACGGTGTCGTGCCCGATCTGGTGACGCTCGGCAAGCCGATGGGCAACGGCATCCCCGTGGCCGGGATGGTCGCCCGCAGCGAGGTGCTCGCCCCGTTCGGGGAGTCCATCCCGTACTTCAACACCTTCGGCGGGAACCCCGTGTCGATTGCGGCCGCGCAGGCGGTCCTCGAGGTTATCCACGGCGAGGACCTGCAGCTGCACGCGGACCGGATCGGCGCGCAGCTCGCGGCCGAGCTCCGGCTGCTCGCCACCCTGTGGCCGAGCCTCGGTGACGTGCGCGGCTCCGGCCTGTACATCGGGGTCGATGTCGTCACCGATCCCGAGACCAAGGCCCCGGACAGCGCGAAGGCGCTCGATCTGGTCGAGGAGCTGCGCCGACGGCGGATCCTGACATCGGTGTGCGGAAGCGGCGGCAACGTGCTCAAGCTGCGTCCGCCGCTCGTGTTCTCGGACTCCGACCTCGAGTGGTTCCTGACCGAGTTCGAGCAGGCGCTCGCTACCGTGGCCTGATGGACCCGGCCGCACTCGACCAGCTGTGCTCGCGCCTGCGGTCGATGATCCGGCGCGAGGAGATCCGTCCCGGAGACCGGCTCGGCGACGAGCGGACCGTCGCCGCGTCCCTCGGGATCCCCCGGACGCAGCTGCGCGCGGCGCTCGAGCGGCTCGAGGGCGATGGGCTGATCCGCCGGCGGATCGGGCGCGGCGGCGGGATCGTGGTCTCCGACGGCCGGCTTGAGCGCAACCTCAACACGATCGACTCCCTGCCGGACATCACGAGGGCGCAGGGGGTGAGCCTGGACACTCGGGTGCTGCGTGCGGAGATCGCGTCGGCCACCCTTCAGGACCAGAGGATTCTCGGGGTGGCCGAGGACGCGAAGGTGTTCCGCGTTCTGCGCCTGCGGGTCACCGGCGGGCGGCCGTTGTCCCTCGAGCTCTCCCACATCCCGGCCGATCTGTTCCCCGGGCTGCTGCAGCGTGACCTCGGGTCGCTGTACCGCGCGATGCGCGAAGGTTACGGCGTGACGCCGGACTACAGCGACGAGACTCTCGAGATCTCGTTCGCCGACGATGCGCAGGCCGAGCACCTCGCGACAGCGCCCGGCGCTGCCCTGGTGCACATCCACCGCGTGACGACCGGCTCGACGGGCCGGGTGATCGAGATCGGGCGCGAGGACTTCGTGGGCGACCGGATGAGATTCCACCTGCGCAAGTACGGCCACGTGCGGCACCACGGCAGCGGCTGACCGCGCCGCCTGTCACCCCGCCTCGGGGTGGCGTTCGCGCAGTACGCGGAACGCCTCGTGGGCCACCTCGATCGTCCGGTCCACGTCCGTGTCGGTGAGCGCGGCGTTGATGAAGTGGTTGTGATGGGACGTGATGTACACCCCGCGCTGCACGCATTCGGCGACCCACTCCTGGTGCAGCATGAGCGAGTCCGCCGGGTCCGCCAGGCGCAGGTAGAACAGGGCGGGGGCGCCCGAGGCGATCATGGCGAAGCCGTGGGCGGCCGCCGCGGCGACCAGCCCGTCGGCGACCCGGGTGCCGAGCCGGGCGAACAGTGCGGGAGCGTCGAGCTCGCGCAGCTTCTTCTGCGTGGCGATTCCCGCGGCGAACGGCACCGCGCTCATCCAGTAGCTCCCCGTGTAGGTGATCGAGGACGCGGCCTCCTTGAGGGCGTCGGTGCCCATGAGCGCGGAGACGTTGTAGCCGTTCGCAATCGCCTTGCAGAAGCAGATCAGGTCCGCTCTGAAGCCGAAGAAGTTGTCGCTGCCGGCCAGGTCGAGGCGGAAGCCCGCCCGGACGTCGTCGACGATCAGCACGACCCCGTGCGCGTCGCAGAGCGCGCGCACGGCCTGCCAGTACCCGGGCTCGGGCAGCGCGTTGTCCACGAAGTTGCCGTGCATGTACGGCTGGGCGATGAGCGCGGCCACCTCGCCGCGGTGCTCGGACAGCAGCTGCGCGAGTGCGGCAAGGTCGTTCCACGGCACTACGAGGTTGTTCGCCACGTCCTCCTCGAGGACACCGGGGTAGTCGAGCTTCTGCGCCCAGGGCGCCACCCCGTGGTAGTAGCCCTTGACGAACACGATCTTCTTGCGCAGCGTCGCGGCGCGTGCGGTCATGATCGCGAGCGTGGTCGCATCGCCGCCGTTCTTGGCGAAGAAGGCCCAGTCGGCGCTTGCGACCTGGTCCACCAGGAGCTCGGCGAAGTCGATCATCACGGTCGAGGGCAGGCTCACGACGTCCTCGAGCCGGGCCTGGGCCTGGGCGGCGGCGTCGACGTCAGGGTCGCGGTAGCCGAGCACGTTGGGCCCGTAGCCGCACATGTAGTCGATGAACTCGTTGCCGTCCACGTCCCAGAACCGGCTGCCCTCGGCGCGGGCGGAGAACTTGGGGAAGGCGTGATGGGGCAGGTGCAGGCCCTCGGTGGGGCCCAGGTGCCCGGGGACCCCGGCCGGGATGACGCGCTGTGCGCGGGCGAAGTCTGCCAGGCTCGTGCGGAAGCTGAACGGGGGGATGCGTGCGGTGCTCACGGGTGGCTCGCTCTCAGGATGGTGGGGTGCCGGGCGTCAGGACAGGTACTGGCCGACGCGTTCGAGGATTCGGCTGACGTTGTCGACCAGCGGGATGTAGCCGCGCAGGGTGATGCGTCCGTCGCCCACGCATGCGAGCGCGCTCTCGCGTCCGGCAAGGACGTCGCCTGCGGTGCTCAGGTCCGCGAAGACGAGCTCCGCGCGCGGCGGGGTGGGCGCGGGCGCGGGCGCGACGAGGGTGAGGCGGTGGTTGCGCACCCGCAGGCGGTAGGTCAGCTCGTCCCCGACGGCGATCTGCACGTCGCCGTCGGGCATCTGCGCCGCGCTGTAGCGCCCCGCGCGGTCCTCGTCGCCGACGACGACGATGGCGCGGACCGCGACGTGCAGAAGCAGCGTGCGGCCCGTGGCCGCGAGGGCCGGGTCGGCCAGGGCGCCGTCGGCCGGCTTCAGGTGGCGGGCGAGCAGCTCGGTGAGCGGGGTGAACACGCTGGTGAGGAACCGCAGACCGCGCGGTCCGGCGAGGGGGAGGGGCTGGGCGGTTCCGGCGATGACGGCGTTGAGGTGGGCCGGGGAGGCGAACAGCAGGCGGGCGGGTACGCCCGCGGAGAAGACCAGGCGCAGGGAGCCGCCGCCGACGACCTGCAGGGTCAGGGCCACGGGCCGGTCGAGCGCGGACAGGATCGTGTGCGCCTCGTCGGACAGGTCGGCCAGGCGCGGCAGCGAGCCGAGCACGGCGTGGAGGTTGACGTCGGCGAGGACGCGCGGGTCGGTCTCGGTGAGCATGGGCGCGGCTCCTTCAGGAGGCTTCGGTGGGACGAGGGCGGGCATGGCGGGCGATCGCCTCGGCGGCGAAGGCCGCGGTGCGCCGGGCGGCTGGGGTGTTCTGGTCCGCGAGCCAGGTGGTCGTCACCCCGTCGACGATCGTGACGAGGTGGCGGGCGAGCTCGTCGACCGGGGAGGTCCACTCGCTTCCGGTCAGGTCGGCCGCCCGGGTCAGGAGCGCGGCTGCGGTGGCGTAGTAGGCCAGCCACTGGGCGCGCATCGGACCGTTGGCGGACTGGCGCCTGGCGACGATTGCGAGCTCGAGCAGGGTGAGCTCGTTCGCGGGCTCGGCCTCGAGCAGGTCGATGTACGCGTCCAGGCCGGAGCGGACGGTCTCCTCGAGCGAGCCGGCGTCGGCCGCGTGCAGCTCGGCGGTGAGGCGCTCGGTGGACGTGACGGAGTCGATGACGGCCCCCAGCAGCTCGTCGCGCGAGGCGAAGACGTAGTGGAACGCGCCCAGCGGCATGCCGGCCTCGGCCACGATCGCCCGCGTGGTGGCGGCGGCCACGCCGTCGCGGGAGATCACCCGGATGGCGGCGGCGACCAGCTCGGCGCGGCGCTGCTCGGTGGGGATGCGGCGCATCAGGGCCTCGCCTTCGTCAGGCGTGCGGCGACGCCCAGACGCGCGCGGCGCGGGGCGACCCGCGCGACCCAGCCCTGCAGCGCGTTGCGGCGCCCGACTGTGCGCACGGGGCCGGGGACCGGGCGGGACAGCTCGCGGAAGGCGACGTAGGCCTTGGCAGCCGCGTAGACGGCGATGCCGGGCAGCGGCTGGAACGAGGCGGTGGACGAGACCTGGACCAGCATGCCCCGGTGGGCGATCAGGGCGGGCAGCAGCAGGCGGGTGAGCACGGTCAGGGCCGTGACGTCGAGCTGGATCTCGGCGGCCAGGCGCGCCGGGTCCTCGCCGGCGAACGGGCCGGCGGTGCCGAAGCCTGCGGCGTTGACCAGGCCGTGCACCTCGAGTCCGGCCTCCTCGATCTCGGCGACCAGGCGGGCCGGCCCGGCTGGGTCGGCCAGGTCGACGGCGACCGGGTGCGCTCGGATGCCGTGCGCGGAGCCGAGCTCGGCGGCAAGCGTCTCGAGGCGCTCGCGGCGGCGCGCGACGAGCACGAGGTCGTGCCCCTGCGCGGCAAGGCGCCGAGCGAACCCCTCGCCGATGCCGGAGCTCGCCCCGGTGACGACGGTCACGCCACGCGTGGCGGCGGGTTCCGGCATGGCGGCCTCCTCGGGTCGGGAACGGGTCGTGCCGTGAGTTGGTCAAGCGTCCAACTTCATCGAGTATGCACCCGGCCTCTGGGGGCCGGTGTTTCGGCCAGGTAAAACCTCACGGCAATCATGTTGGACGTCTGTCCAAGACTGCCGCGCTGTGGCTAGGTTTGCCTCTCACCAGGGCGAACACACCCGAGCCGTCCGCCCGCCGCGTGAGAGCGAGATCCAATGAGTGCCGCCACCGAGATGTCCCCGAGCCTGCTGCTGTCCCTGGAGCAGAAGCTGCTGCGGGCCCTGCCTTCCTCGGTGTTCGGGGCGCTGGGTCGCAATGCACCGATCAACGACGACGGCGACCGGCTCGCGCCCGAGATCGCGGGTCTGCTGGCCGTGCTCAACCGCCTGCCGGGCTCCGACTTCTCGAAGTCGCCGCTGGACAAGGCGCGCCGCCAGATCGACGAGGAGGCGTATCTGGTCGCCGAGCAGTTTCCTCCCTTCGCGGTCGAGGAGGACCTCACGATCGGCGGGGTGCCCGCCACCCGGTACCGGGCGCGCGAGGGCGAACCGCGCGGGCTCATCCTGTACTTCCACGGCGGCGGCTGGGTGCTCGGCAGCCGGGTGAGCACGGACCCGGCGGTGCGTTTCCTCGCGGTGCACACCGGTGCCGACGTCGTCTCGGTCGACTACCGCCTCGCCCCTGAGCACCCGTTCCCCGCGGCGATCGAGGACGGGCGGGCTGCCTATGCGGCCGCCGTCCAGCTCGCACCGAGCTGGGGGATCGACCCGGACGCGATCGTTCTCGCCGGGGACAGCGCGGGCGGTAACATCAGCGCCGCACTCGGACTGCAGCTGCGCGACCACGCGCACCCGCCGGTGCTCCAGGTGCTGTTCTGCCCGGTGCTCGACCTTTCGACCGAGCACCCGTCCTACGAGGAGTTCGCGGACGGCTACTTCCTGACCCGCGCGCAGATGCGCTGGTACATCGAGCGCTACCTCCCCGATCCGGCGCAGGGGCTCGAGCCGGACGCGTCGCCGTTGCTCGCACAGGACCTCGCGGGGTTGTCACCCGTGTACATCGGGGTCGCCGGCTTCGACCCGCTGCGCGACGAGGGCCTGGCCTACGCCCGCCGGCTCGAGGAGGCCGGGGTCGAGGTGACGCTGCACCGTGCGAGCGGCCTGGTGCACGCCTACGTCAACATGACCGGGTTCAGCGACCACGCGCGGGTGGCCTCCCTGCACGCGACGCGGGCCATCGTGGCGGCGCTCGAGGCCCGGTAGAGCTCGTCAGCCGGGCAGGTGCGCGCGCAAGAATGCCGCGATGTCCGTGATGAACGCCGCCTCGACGTCGGGGGTCGCGACCACGTGCGTCATCGGGTACGTCGTGGATCTGGCCGCCTGCCCGCCTGCGCGTATCGCGGCGCACAGCGCTTCGCCGCCTGCAGCCACCTCGTCGAACTGCGCCACCGCGGCGAATGTAGGGGGCATCGCGTCCAGACGGTCCAGCTCGCCCGGGGACATCCATGGATCGTCCGTGCGAAGCCCACCGAGGAAGATGTGCAACAGCTCGCTGCGCACGGCCCAGGCCGCAGGATTCATCGCAGCGGACTGCGGCCCGGCGGACAGTTGTACGGAGGGAACCACGAGACCGAGCGCTGCAAGGGCGTGTCCGCGCGCGGCCTCAAGGCGGGCGACCAGCACAGCGGTGTTTGCGCCCGACGACGTTCCCAGCAGCGCGATTGGCCCGATCGGGGCGTTCACCAGTCCAGCGCGCACCGCGTCGAGAACAGCGATGGTGTCGACTGCCGCCGCCGGAAATGGGTACTCCGGAGCCAACGCGTAGTCGACATCGAGGACCGCGGCGTTCGCGGTGGTTGCCACATGGTCAATGAGGGCGCGGTCCACGACCTCGCCGACGCCGCCTCCACCCATCCAGAACGCTCCGCCGTGGAGGCGGATCACCACCGCCGACGGCTCTGCTGGTGCGATCACGCGCACGGCGACGTGCGTGCGTGCAGGTACGCCGGGAACCGAGCTTGGCGCACCGGCCAGCACCGCGGGGAGCGCCGGGACAAGGTCGGCCAGGCTCTGAGGCGGCAGCGGGATGTGCACCTCGCGGTGCGTCAGCGTGTCAGGCACGGCGGGAAGTAGCGCGTACACCGTGGTGGCGAAGAGCCGCTCGCATGCGGCGTCGACGCGCTTGCGGTGCCGGACTGCGCTGGAGTCGTGGACTGCCCGGACGGCGGCGACTTCGGCGAGCCACTGTCGGGCCGACTGGCCGCGTCGCGGTGAGGTCGTTGGAAGGGAGCGCTCGCCCAGGTCAGCGCCGGCACGCAGCTCGCTCAGGAGGAGATCGAGGTTCACGTGGTCACCCCGCGCCGCAGCACCGGGCGCAGACTCACCCGCTCGACCGGAGTGCTCCGCTCGTGCAGGATCGCGATCAACCGCTCCACGCCGAGCCGGCCGGAGTCCCACAGCGGTTGGCGAATCGTGGTCAGCCCGAGCGCCTCGACGGTGTCCCCGCCGTCCCAGCCGACGACGCCGACGCGGCCGGGGACGTCCACCGCCACGTGGCGCAGCCCGGCCAGCACACCGGCTGCCAGCGTGTCGTGCCCGGCGAGCACTCCGACGCGGTGGCCGCGCGCCTTCGTCTCGATCAGCTCGGCGGCCGCGGCACCGGCCGCCACGTCGCCTGAGCGGGCGGTGATCCGCGTGACGGCGTCTTCGTCGAACCCGTGGTCGGCGAGCGCCTTGAGGAAGCCGGTGAGTCGCTTGCGTCCCTGTGAGATGTAGTCCTGGGAACGCTGACCCTCGGTGACGTAGACGAAGCGGTCGAAGCCGCGCTCGGCAAGGTGGTCGACGGCCAGCTGCGCCCCGTACGCCTCGTCGAGCACGATCGAGGTCAGCAGTGGATGGTCGGTGTCGATAAGTACGGTTGGTAGGCCACGCTCGATCAGCCTGGTCGACAGGGCGGTGTCGACGGGCACGCCCATGATGATGAGCCCGTCGAGGCTGCCGGAGAACGGCAGGGAATCGAGCCGGGGCGAGGGGGAGCGGCTGGCCGAGGGATGGTCGAGGACTACCGGTTCGACGCTGTCGGCGCCCATGACCGAGAGGATTCCCTTGAGGCGCTCGGAGTAGGAGGTGTACGTCGTGAACGGCGCGATCACCCCGATCCGCCGCCGGGAGGTGACCGGACGCGCGCCTGCGGACACCAGCGGCTCGTATCCCAGCCAGTCGGCCGCCTCGAACACTCGTGCCCGGGTCGTGGCCGCCACCCGTCCCGGCCTGTTGAGGGCGTTGGACGCCGTGGCCACCGACACCTCGGCGCGGCGCGCAACGTCTCGCAGCGTCACCACCCGGGTCATCCGACGTACCGTTCCGCGAGCAGCGAGCGGTTGCGCTGCACCGTGGGGTCCGGGATCGGGGCCGCATCGAGCAGCGACTGGGTGTAGGGGTGGCGGGCGTTGCCGATCACCTCCAGTGCCGAGCCGCGCTCGACGATGCGTCCGCGGTGCATCACGGCCACATCGTCGCAGAAGCTGCGGACCACCGAGAGGTCGTGGGAGATGAACAGGTAGGAGATGCCACGTTCCTGCTGGAGCTCCGCCAGAAGTTCGAGAACCTGGCCCTGGATCGTCAGGTCGAGTGCGCTCACCGGCTCGTCGCACACGATCAGGTCCGGTCCGAGGACGATCGCACGGGCGATGGCGATGCGCTGGCGCTGGCCTCCCGAGAACTGCGCCGGGTAGCGTGCGGCCGCGCTCGCGGGCAGCCCCACCCGTTCGAGCGCCTCACTCACGGCGCGGTTCGCCTCCTGCTGGCGCATCCCGTGGGCAAGCGTGAGCGGCTCGGTCAGGGTCGAGCCGATCGTGCGGACGGGGTTCAGCGACCCGTAAGGGTCCTGGAAGATGATCTGCAGACGCTTGGAGAGCTCGCGCCGCCGTGCGGGGGTGACGCGTGTCAGCTCCTCGGCCCCGCCGTCCTCGTGGAACAGGATGCTACCGCTGCTCGCCCGCACCAGCCCGACGATCGCGTTGCCGACACTTGACTTGCCGGACCCCGACTCGCCAATGAGACCGAGTGTGCGCCCGCGCAGGATGTCCAGGTCGACGCCGTCGACGGCGCGGGTGAGCTGCGGTCGACCCCGTCCGTCACGGCTCGTGTAGTCGATCTCGAGCCCTCGCACCGAGATCAGCGGGGCCGTGACCGGACGCTCGGGGTGGATGTCGAGCCGTGCAGGATCGGCGGCGATCATCTCCCGCGTGTGGGGGTGGGCGGGGGCGGCGAAGATCTGCGCTGCGGGCGCTTCCTCGACCAACGCGCCGTCCCGCATGACGATCACGCGGTCCGCGATGTCCGCAACCACACCCCAGTCGTGGGTGACCAGGAGCAGCGCCATCGAGTCGTCGTGGTCGCACAGCTCGTGCAGGAGGGCGAGGATCTCGGCCTGCACCGTCACGTCGAGGGCTGTTGTCGGTTCGTCGGCGACAAGAACTTTGGGGTTCGCGCTCAGCGCGGCCGCGATGACCACGCGTTGCGCCATCCCGCCAGAGAGCTGGTGCGGGTAGCGGCGGGCGACGGCCTGGGGTTCCGGAATCTGCACGCGCTCGAGGAGCTCGATCACCGTGGCGCGGGCGGTCTTCTTGTCCGCACCCTGGTGGAGCCGGACGAGCTGGCGCAGCAGATCACCCACCCGCATTGATGGGTCGAGCGAGGGCTGGGGATCTTGCGTGATGTACCCGAACTCCGTGGCACGCAGGCGCCGAAGCTCCTCGGGAGACTTCGTGGACAGGTTCACCCCGTCGATAGAGATCGATCCAGAGGCCACCCGCGTGCCTCGGCTGAGCCCCAGAAGGGCGAGCGAGGTCACGGACTTGCCTGAACCGGACTCACCGACCAGGCAGAGCGTCTCCCCTCGAACGAGGGAGAACGAGACGTCGTGGACGAGCGTCCGCGGGCCGCTCGGGGTGTCGACGACGATCGTGAGGTCTCTGACGTCAAGGAGGGCGCGCGACGGGGGAGCGACGTCGAGTGCGACGGCGTCCTCCCGGACGATGCGGACCCTGCGGGTCCGCTTCCGCTTGGAGGTGCCGCTCCAACGGTCAGCGACGGCGTCGCGGACCGAGTCGCCGATCAGCATGAGGGACATGATCGTGACGATGATGATCCCGCCTGTGGGGATCAGGAGCCAGGGCGCCCGGCTGATGTTCTCACTTGCCGTCTGGACCATGTTGCCCCAACTGGGCTCGGGCAGGCGCACGCCGAAGCCGAGGTAGCCGAGCCCCGTCTCCGCGATGATGACTGTGCCGCTGAAGATCGTCGCCTGCACGATGATCGGGCCAGCGAGTCGGGGCAAGACGTGGCGGACGGTGATTTGGGTCTCTGTCAGACCCATGGTGCGGGCGCCGCGGATGAACAGCTCGCCTCGCACGGCCCGCGTGGTGCCGCGCACCACCCGGATCAGCAGTGGGCTCGTGAGCACACCCAGCGTCGCCATGGCCACCGTCATGTTCCCGGGCAGGATCGAGAGGACCACAAGCAAGATGATGAACGCGGGCACGGAGAGCAGCAGCTCCGCCGTGCGGGTGACGAGCGTGTCGACCAGGCCCGTGGCCATGCCGGCAATCAGGCCGAGCGTGGTGCCGACCACGAGGAACACGGCAAGCGCCTGAATCACGCCGAGGAGCGTGGCCTGACCACCGAAGAGCATCCGGGACAGTACGTCTCGGCCGAGGTTGTCCGTTCCGAGCGGGTGCTCGACCGTCGGGCCGGACAGGGCGTTCATGAGGTTCTGGGCAGTCGGGGAGTACGGCGCGGCGATCGGCGCGAGTATTACGGCGGCCACGATCAGGACGAGGATGACCGCACAGATCACGAACTGGGGGCGCTGCAGAAGCAGGCGCCACAGTGAGGAGACCTGGCGCAGGTCGCGGGCAGTGGCGTCGGGGACGGCCGTCATGACATCTCCTTGACGTTCAGCCGGGCGTACAGGAGTTCGACGATGAGGTTGGTGATGATGATGACGACCGAGAAGATGAGAGTGATCGCCTGCACCACAGGGATGTCGTGCAGCAGCGTTGCGTTCACGGCGTAGCCCGCGAAACCCGGGATCACGAAGACGGACTCGACGAGGACCGTCCCTGTGGTCAGCCCCACCATCTTCATACCGAGAATCGTGACGATGGGTATGGCGGCGCCGCGCAGGGCATGGCGCCACAGGATGCGGCGTTCGCTCACGCCGTGGGCCCGCAGCAGGACGATGTAAGGCTGGGCGAGCTGTTCGGCGACGGCGTCGCGAGTCTGTTTAGCCAGCAGTGCCGTGCCGCCCAGGGTGAGCGTGGTGATCGGCAGAACCAGGTGCCACAGCCACGGTCCCACGCCGTCGACCAGTGGCGAGTAACCGCTCGTGGGGAACCAGCGCAGCTGGACCGCGAAGATGGAGGCGAGGACCAGCCCGATCCAGAAGTTTGGTACGGAGGAGCCGACGACGCTCAGCGTGTCTGCGGCCTTGCCGAGGGCGCCTGGGCGCGAAGCGCCGATGACTCCGAAGACGATGCCGAGGATCGAGGCCGCGAAGAACGTGCCGAGGATCAAGGACATCGTGGGCTCTACGCGGTCGCTGAGCACCTGGGAGACCGGAGTCCCGCTGACTACAGAGCGGCCGAGGTCTCCCTGGAAGAGGTTCACCACCCAGTTGCCGTACTGCTGCCACACCGGAAGGTCGAGCCCCAACTGGGAGCGCACCATCTCGTAGTGCTCCTGGGAGGCGTTCGGTCCCACGATCGTGCGTGCCGCGTCCCCCGGGGTGAGCGAGACGAGAACGAACAGCAGCGCGGAGAGCACGAAGAAGAGCACGAGGCTCATGACGAACCAGTTGGCGAGGCGCCGGAGGGACACGTGTCTAGCCTTTCTGTCGCGATCGCCGTCGACCGCCCGTGCTGCCGAGGGCGGGTGCCCCCGGCAGCGGGTTGATCAGCTCGCCGGGGCGAGTGTGGTGATTGGTGCCTGCGGACGCGCCTCGGTGATCTCCACGGGGGCGAGATCGTCGGTGGCGAAGTAGAACACCGGAGCGAAGACGGCCGGCGCGTACCAGGCGTCTTCCACGAGCTCGGTCATGATGTCCTCGTAGAGCTCGGCGGCTCGCGCGGGCGGTGAGACCAGCGCCTCGGCCATAGCGGCATCGATGGTGTCCGACTGCGACTTGAGCGGATTGAAGATGGCGTCCGGGCCGAACAGGCCGTCGTACATCATCGGCATCGGCTGATTGCCGTAGCCGATGACGGCGGCCGGGAACGTCCCACCGGTCATTCCCTCGAAGTAGTCGCTGCTTGGACGCGAGTCCAACTCCACCGTGATGCCCACCTGGCCGAGCTGCTCGACCAGAACCTGGGCAAGCAACGCCTGCGTCGCCGAGGTGCTGGCCACAATCGAGAAGGAGAAGCCATCTGCGTACCCGGCCTCGGCGAGGAGCGCGCGCGCCTTGTCCTGGTCGAACGGGTAGCGGCCCTCGAGGGCGGCCACGTAGCCGGGTTCGCTCGGCACCACGATCTGCTCGGTCGCGAAACCGTACTCCCCGAGCAGGGCAGCCTGGATGCCCTCACGGTCGAGGGCGTAGTTCATCGCCTGGCGCACCTTGACGTCCGCCAGCGGCGTGCCGAGCGGTCCCTGACGGTCGAGGAAGTTGATGCCGTAGACGATCGTCGGCGCGTAGAGCACCTGAAGACCGGCGTCTGCCGCAGCCCCCGCCGTCGTCAGGTCCCCGCCCGCGTAGTGGACCTCTCCCGTGCGTAGTGCGTTGAGGCGCTGGTCTGCGTTCTCCATCACGGTGATGACGATCTGGTCCCACAGCTGCCCGTCGGGGTCCCAGTAGTCGTCCCGTGCGGTATAGACGTACGTAGACCCGGCGATGGTGCGTCCCGCGTCGAGCACATAGGGTCCGGCGCCGAAGGTCTGGGTGGACAGCGACTCGGGATCGTTGGCGATCGCCTCCGGCGAGGCAATCATCCCGGCGACCCAGCGCTGGGTCAGTGCCTGCGGTGCGAGCGGGCGCGGGTCGTCCCACGTGATGCGGACCGTATCCTCGTCCACCTTCTCGTAGGTGCCGCCGTTGACCAGGGTCGCGACGTTGCTTTTGCCGGTGTCGAGGTACTCGAGATTGGTGATGAGGGCATCCGCGTTCAGCACGGCACCGTCGGAGAAGGTCACCCCCTCGCGCAGGGTGATCTCAAAGACCTTGTTTTCGTCGTCCGTGAACTCCCACTCCGTGGCCAGTCCAGGCACCAAGGTGCCGTCCGGCTCCACATTGATCAGTGCGTCGTACGCGGGCTGGGCAAACGGGCTCGTGGACTGTTCCATGTTCGCCGGGTCGAGGCTGGCCGGAGCCTTGTCGAGGGCGATGTTGAGTGTGCCGCCACGTGCTGCTGGCGCGTCCTCGGACGTTGTGCCGCTGCCCGTCGTCGTCCGTTCGGACTCGGGGTTGTTGGACGATGCGCAGCCGGTCACCGCGAGTGCGACAGCCGAGGTGGCCGCCGCAACCGAGAAGAGCGTGCGTCGCGTTGCTGTGTTGTGCATCGGACCTCCTTGTCCTCGTGTGGCTGGTGATGACGGCCACACCGTGTGTGAGAGGAAGTCTCACAGGGGCTGACGTGGGCGTAAAGCGCTGCATGTGAACGGTTTTACGCCGAAGCGCAGTGGGAGTTCGTCGCGTCGTGCGGAGAAGGTTCTGGGGCCGGTCGCGCCCGGCACCACCATGGGTGTTTCCCTGTCACCGCACCGCCGAGCGGGGGAGCACCACCGGTGCGCCGGTGTCCGGATCGGCGATGACGCGAGCGGTGACACCGAAGACCTCGCGCACCAGTCCCTCGTCCAGGATGTCCCGTGGGTGGCCCTGCGCCACGCAGAAAGCTCAGCTCGACCGCCTTGCGGATCGTTGTGTCGACCGTGTCCACCGCCCGGGCCTCGTTGGTCGATCCGGTGAGAAACACCCGGAGGGCGTCGACGATCTGCTCGCGGGTCAGCACGAGGGTGCCTTCGGTGCCGGACGTCTCGAACTCGGCCAGCCGTTTGCGCAGCAGTACCAGCAGCAGGCTGAGGTTGTAGCTGAGCGAACGGCGGCGCACGAGCCGGGGCAGTGGCTCCTCGTCGTCGCTCTCCTCCTGCGAGCGCAGGTAGGCGTAGCCCTCGATGTCATCGAGTACCACGTCGACCCCGATCGTCGCGAAGTGGTCCCGTACGGCCGCGTTCTGGCGGGAGAGCACCGTCCAGGTATCCTCGTCGATCTCCCGGTAGACGACACCGCGCATCAGCCGGATGATCGTCACCGCGATCGCATGCTCGTCGGCAGTCCTTCTCATCGGCGCGTGACACTCACTCTCGGCAGGCGGACGCGGCGCGTGCTCGCGTCGTCGGCGTAGTCGATCACCGTCTCGTCCGTCTCGTCCATCGTGACTTCGATGTCGTCCTCGTCCAGGGCGAGGTAGGCGACCACCTCGGCGACACCGTGCTGGAGGGGGAAGAGCCCCACGATGTCCTCGAGCTGCGCTGTCGCGCGCTGAGGGACGAGGGAGCGGATGTTCGCTGCGAGCTTGGCGTGGTCGATGACCTGCTGGTGCAGCAGCGCGTCGATGTCTGCCTCCGAGCCGGCGTCGGTATCGAGCTTCAACGAGCTGTCCACGACGGCGGCCGGGCGCGCGTCGTAGAGCGGTCTTTCGAAGGGCAGCGCGAGCTCGATCCCGGGAACATCGAGGTTGAGGCCGAGGCCTGGTGGCGACTCCCGGCAGGTGAGCGCGGCCGACTCGATCTCACGGATCAGATCCAGAACCCTGCGGTTCTCCAGCCACACCTGGTCGTCGAGGAATCGGCGCAGCTGCTCGGAGAGTTGGCGGACGGTGCGCTGGGTTCGTTCGGCGGCGTCGGACCAGTCGTGGTGGATAGTCGCCAGACGGCGATCGACGTCGACGGCCGACACCTGCTGCGTGCGAGCCACGAGAGCGGCAAGCTCGTCACGCCGAGTCTCGGAGAGCAGGAAGTCGTAGAACGCCTGAAAACTGCGACCCTGGTCAGAACCGGCGATGCTGGTGCGGTCCCCGAGCAGCTCACCCAGCAGCTCGCCCTTGCTGCCGTTCCAGGAGGCGATCTTCTCGCGAGCGGACCGGTCGAGCGTGCGAAAGTTCTCCTCGACCTGCCGGAAGTCTGCGAGCAGCTCCCGCGCGGTCTGACCGACCTGTTGGTAGCGCTCTTTGACGGCCGTCGAGTCGAGAAGTTCGACGTGGCCCGCCTCGGCTGCAGCGATCTGTGCGTCCAGGTCGTCCCGGCGGCGACGCAACTCTGCCAACCGTGTCTCCGGGTCTGTCTCGGTGCCGTGCACGATCTGACGAAGCAGCTCCACCACGGTCTGCAGTCGTGACTCAGTGCCGACGAACGCCCCTGACGGCAATGACGTCGCCCATGCGTAGGCCTTCTCGAAGGCCGGCGTGGGGTCGTAGTGGATCTCGTCCGAACCTTGGGGATAGAAGCGCCGTAGCCAGCCGGCGCCATCCGTCGACCAGTCGTCAAGATAGTCTGCCGCAGCCTTGGGATAGCGTTCCTCAGCGCTCAGAGAGTTGGCGCTGTACAGCTCGTCGTCGAGCGCGGCGGCGAGCCGTGATGCCGGCGTCGCACCATTGTTCTCCTCGACATAGTGCCGCCCCAGGAAAGACAGGATCAGCGCCGCGTTGCCGGCGCGCAGCAGCCGCCAGGCAGGGTGCTGGTCGCGCAACTGCACGATCTGCTCGTAGTCCATGGCCAGCCTCTCAGCGTATGCGTCGGAGTCGATCGTAGGTGAGACGGGTGACACGCTCTGGTTGGTGTCGCAGTTGATACCATTGATCCATGGCCATGACCCTGCGACTAACCGACGCCGAGGCTGACGCCCTGCGCAGGCGTGCCGAGCTGGAGCAGCGCTCGATGCAGGACGTCGCGCGCGCGGCGATCCGCGAGTACATCGAGTCCGCGAGCCGCGCCCAGCTGGTTGACCGCGTCATGGACACCGAGCTCCCGCGCTTCGCCGAGGCGCTGGACCGGCTCG
>JBQGOU010000007.1:0-26312 GCA_052086865.1 Cellulomonadaceae bacterium | reverse complement strand
CCCGGGCCGCTCCGGGTCGGTGGGATCGTCCTCATCCTCATCACCCGGCTGAGCATTGACATCAGGTGGGACGCCGTCCTCCTCAGATTGCTGTGGCTCTTCCACCACAGGGGGTCCAGTGACAGTCACTGTGATGGACGTCTCACCGGATGTGTCGGTCTGCTCGGCGGAATCAGCGGATCGGGTCAGTGTCGCATGGGCGGATATGTTGATGTGGTATTCACCGGGTTGTGAGAACGACCAGGACAGCTCAGCGGACTCGCCTGCGGGGAGTGAGATCGAGGGGTTAGAGCTGGACCAGGTCTGCTCAGCGCTGCTCGACGAGGTGACCGTTGCGGAGACCTGTCCCCCAGATGGAACCGAAGATGCTTCCAGCGTAAGCTCGACATCGGAACTCTGCCAGTCCGCGCTGAGAGCGCTGGAACCAATCTGCAGCAGTGTCTGCGCCGTTCCGCTGTGGTCGATGCCGAACGAGGGCGCGGTGATGTCGTTGCCGCTTCGGTCTTTGATCCCGAGGGCGATGTGGTCCGCGGTGACTTCGACTGATGGAGCGACTGTGCCGTTGAACGCGACGTCTGGTTGTGCATGAGCAATACCAGGCATCGTACCGATCAGTGCGGTGACAAGCGCTAGGGCAAGGAGTGAGGAGAGGTTGAGTTTTGTTCGATTCATCAATATGGCTTCAGCGCTAGGGAGATTCAGATATGCGGCATAAGGGGCGCACTCTCGGTGACCTAGAGAGTGGGTGAGGGGGTGACATGGCATTACGCGAGAAGACCCTCGGCCAGGGCCTCCCGCGCAATGCCATATCTTGTGTGGGTCAGTTCACAGTGAAGTCGTAGGCCGCGGTGTCGCTCGTCAGGCCGCCGCCGCTGACCTCGAAGATCAGGGTGTAGCCACCCTCAGTTCCGAACTGCCAGTCGAAGTGCTCGTGGTAGCTCGGACCGAACGGAGTCGTCACATCTTGGGTCACGCCGTTCACTGAGTCCCACTCGTAGCGGTTTCCGATTTCCACGCTGGCGTTGGACTCGTCGCTCCCTGAGTAGATCACGTCGACGAGGCTGAGCTGACCGCTGACGCCGGTCTCGTTGCGGAGGCCGCCGCCGTAGAGATCGAAGCCAGGCGTCTCATCGGCTGGGATCAGACCGTTCTGGTTGGCAGGCACCTCCCATCCGTCAACCGGGATGGGCAGCGGGGTGTCGGTCTCGTGGTCGAAGCTACGCAGCTCCCAATTAGTGCCGACGGAAGTCGCTGAGATGAAGTCGAATTCGCCCTCGTCGATGGGTGCTGCGTGCGCTGCCGATGCACCGCTGAACGCGAGTGCGCCGGCGGCGAGGAGCGAGGTGAAGGCGAGGGCGCCGCGGCGTGCGAAGCTGTTGTTCTTCTCCGGGGTCTGGTCGATGGTGGGGTCAAGGGTGAGGTTGGACATGATGATTTTCCCTTTCAAATACTCGAATGAATGGAATGCTCGGGAGGGTGCTGCCAGAGGCGAGAGAGTCCACAAGGTCGCAGGTGGATTACTCTCCAGAGAAGTTCTTAAGGTTTTCCCGCCGTGGTCAGCAGTTCACGCTCCGGTAGTTGCGCAGAAGTGTTGCGCGCGGGGTCAGATGCCCTGCCTACTGGAGCGTGTCGGCCATTCGGTCGGAGTAGATGAAGTGGGTGAGCACGAATCCGATGTGCTGGTGACGCACCGGCTTCCACGCGGCGTCAGAGTTGCACGCCAAGACCCCATGATTGGGCACGGGTGTGAGTGCCTCCGGGCCGCAGCCACAGCGGGGCACACCAGCGTGGGTAAGGTGGTCGCGTCCATGCGAATGCCTCATGCGGACGGAGGCAACACCAGGGGATGTCCCATGCGGACCGCTCGGGGAAACGGAAACATGACGGTGTGTGCTCGACATCCTTCACCTCGCTTCTACGACCCAGGGTCGACCTGTCGATCTCTAGTGAGAACGATTATCAATTTCATTAGATGCCATGATGGCCGACCCTGCACAGAGAGTCAAGTCGACTCCACCGAGACCACCAGGCTTCACCAGCGTGATCCCCGCCTGGGCCGGGGCTGCTCGCCCCCTTTCGCCTCAGCCCTGGCGGCCCTTGAAGCGCGGGTTGAGTTTGTTGATCACATACACCCGCCCCCTGCGTTTCACGACCTGGGCCCCGGGCTGTTTCTTCAACGACTTGAGTGACGCACGAACTTTCATCTTCTTCCTCCTTATTGAGAACTGTTATCATTATCACTCTAGCCTGGTGCGGTGTCGTACAGGGAACGGTGAAGGAGAGAATGTGAACGTCGTCGATGTGGTTGCCGTGGTCGGAGCGTGTGCGCCAGAGCGTCAGCACTATGCGCAGCAGCTGGTAGCAGCATCCGCTCGCACCCTCATTCCCGCCGCGCGTCTCGCACAGGCAGCAGACCCGATTGCCGAGGCGACGGAGTTGGCGCCCTGGGCCGATCGGGCCGTCGGAGCGGTTGCGGAGTTCCCGTCCGCCGTCTCGGTCGTGGACCTGATCGGGGCGCTGACGGACCCCGCCGCGGCCATCCGTCTGTCCGGGGTGATCTGCGTGGTGGATGCTGCGCACCTGCTCGACGATCTCGCCTCCGAAGACTCCATCGTCACCCGCCGCAATGCCGCCGGCCGCCCACACGATGCCACGGCCCGCGCCCTGCTGACGGTCACGCAGCTGGAATACGCATCCATGATCGTGATGGTGAACTGGGATTCGCTGCCCACGGCAGAGCTGTCAACGCTCATGGCACTGGTGAGCACACTCAGTCCGCATGCGCGCTTGCGGATGCGCAGCGACGACTTCGACGTGGCGCACTCGGCCGCAGCGTACACCTCCGAGCAGGTGAGGGCTGGCTGGGTGGGAGTACTCAACGGCGATGCCGACCCGCATATGACCGACCCCCGGGTCAGTGCGTTCCGTTACGAACAGCTCCGTCCGCTGCATCCCGGACGCCTGAAGCGTCTGTTGGATGAGCGAATCGAGCCGGGCGAGTTCGGGTTGGTAATTCGTTCAGCCGGATTCTGCCGATTCGCCACTCGTACGACGATGACACTGCAGTGGGAACACGTGGGGCGAACCATCGCCTTTCAGCTCGCCTCCCGCGACGATGACGTCAGCGAGGAAAGGGACATGCTCGCGGTCGGGCAGGATCTCGCGTTCATCGGCCTCGACCTCAACGTCGCAGCGCTCTCGGCGGCGTTCGATCAGGTCGCGCTCACCGACGCGGAACTCGCCGCCGGGCCGCAGGCTTGGGCACGCTTTCCCGATCCCTTCCCCACCCTGGTGCACGTGGAAGATCGGGCGGATTGATCCGGGAACATACGCGGGATCAATGTCTGCCGACGCGTTCTCGCGGCCTGAGCCCGAGGCACAGTATGTCGAATGTGCGACTGGCCTATTCCGCTGATGCACTGAGCCCCGCCAGGATCCACTCCAGCCCGGTATCGAAGGTCTCTTCCATGCCGAGGGTGAAGAAGCTGCGGCCAATGCGTGCGGCTGCTGGATACTCGGCCGGGTCGATCTGCTCCAGTCCGGTGACGAATGTTCCGGCCCGGTCTGGCCGTTCAGCCGCTTGGCGACCGTCCGCGTTGTCTTCGATGCTGACGCGGGAGAAGGTCCAGCTCATGATGAGTGCTGTCCCGCGGGCGGTGGTCTCGTCATCGAAGTCCGCATTAGCGAGCGCACGGGCCAGTGCGTCCAAGAGTCGATACGCCTCGGGACCCGCGGGTCCGTTGTCCATCAGCCAGGCGGCGACACCTGGATACTGGCGCAGTATTCGTCGTTGGGTAACGGCCCATGCGCGAGCATGAGCCTGCCACGCGGCACGTGGATCTTCCGCCAGTTGCACCAGTGCGCCGACCCGATTGACGACGAGGCGGACCAGCGCTTCTCGGTCGGCCACGTGGCGGTAGAGGGCCATCGCGGTGACATCGAACCTCGCGGCAAGAGCGCGCATGGTCAGGCCGGAGAGGCCATGCTGCCGGGTGATATCGAGCGCGGTGTCCACGATCGTGTCCCGATCCAGTGTCAATACGGATGCCATGAAGTCATTCTACGGATCCCGCCTAAGTAATAATGATTCTCATTCTCTGTTAGTATACGCAGTAAACATCCGGCAGGTCGTCGGAGTATTTGGTCGAGAGAAGGTTCCGAATGGCGGCGAGAAAGACACGCAAACTACTTGCGACGGGAGCGGCGTCACTGGTGACGTTGCTGGCATTGTCGGGATGCTCGGCGACGCCGGCTACAGAAGCGCCGGCAGCGGATGGCGGGACCCTGCGGGCGGCGTTCGCGGGTGGGTCGACGGAGACGTTGAACTATTTCCAGGGGCCGACCGCGCTGGATTATGTGCGGGCACGGTTGGTACATGCACCGTTGTGCGAGCTCGATCCGAGCGCACCCGATGGTGTCGGGTATGGGGTGGTCGAGTCGATCGAGATGAGCGATGATCTCACCGAGTACACGCTGCATGTGCGCGACGGAGTTACCTTCACCGATGGTTCGGCGCTGAGCGCTGCAGATGTGCTGTATTCGCTGCGCGCACCCGAAATGTTGGAGGGGCTACCGTTTACGATGCTCGTGGCGCGCAACTTCGATCTGAACGCGGCGACGGCACCGGATGCATCGACAGTGGTGTTGCCGACGCTCTCGCCGATCGCGGACGGCCGGGAGCTGATCTGTCAGAGCATGCTCGCTATCAAGGACGGCACGACCGAATTCACCGGGGACATGCCGTCGTCGGGACCGTTCACGATCACCGCGTTCGAACCGGGCCAGTCCACACTGCTGGAACGCAACGACGACTTCTACGGGCAGGCCCCGACGCTGGATGAGATCGAGCTGGTGTCCATTGCCGACGGCACCGCACGGGTGAACGCACTGCAACAGGGACAGGTGGACTACATCGGCGGGATCTCACCCGCGCTGGCGCAGACCCTCGATGGTGTGGACGGGCTGAGCGTGACGGCCAGCGAGCTTCCGTATGCCTCGTACCAGTTTTTCACGATGAACCTTGACTTCGAGCCGTTCGCTGACCCGAGGGTGCGGGAAGCGTTCAAGCTCGCCGTCGACCGGGAACAGATCATCGAGAACGTCTACTACGGGCACGCCATCGAAGGCAACGACGTGCCGGGACTCGGGTTCCCCCGCTACGACACGACCCTCACGCAGCGCACCTTCGACCCTGACTATGCAAAGGAGCTGCTGGCCGAGGCCGGGCAGACGGGCATGAGTATCGAGTTGACCGCCGGGCCGGAACTGCCCGGCATGGTGGAGACGGCGACACTCATCGTCGAGGACCTCACCGCGATCGGGGTGAACGCCACCCTGCGGGAACTGGCTCCCGGGCAACTGTTCGCGGATTACCCGGCCTACCTCGCGCTGCCATTCAAGGTCGGCTACACCCCGCCCGCGATGTTCGAGCCGAACCACACCCCCGGCACCTTCCCCGAGGTGGACGCTCTCGTGCAGACCGCGCGCAGCGCCACCGACCCCACAGCACGTCTTGCCGCATCGCATGAGGCACAGCAGTTACTATGGGCGCAGGGAGACCAGATCGCCCCGGTATTCGTGCCGACGATCAGTGCCGCGGCGAGCGGGGTGTCCGGGGTACGGGAGCTGCAGTTCCCCGATCTGTCCCTGGCAACGATCACCCGCTAACCCAGTGCGGATGACACCCAGTGCTGATCGAGCCCTGCTGATGCTGTGCGGATGATCGGGTGGATCGCGGTGAGGGTCGCCAGCTGTGCCGCGACCCTCACCGTACTATCCGTCATCGTGTTTTGGGCGACCGAAGTGCTACCCGGGGATGCGGCTGGCGTCTTGTCGGGGCCGAACGCGACCGACGCCGAACGGGAGAACATCCGCCTCGCCCTGGGCTTGGATCGCCCGGCCACCGAACGGTACCTGCGGTGGATCGGCGGGGCGCTCACGGGCGACCTCGGCACCTCGCTCATCTCAGGCCGACCGGTGACCTGGATCGTCCTGACCCGGTTGGGCACAAGCCTGGCCGTGCTCGTGCCGGCCCTCCTGGTGATCGTGCTGCTCGCCGGTGCACTCGGCACCCTGGCGGGGCTGCGGCAGGGCGGGAGACTTGACCGGTGGGTCAGCGGCGCGACCCTCGGGCTGATCGCGACCCCTGATTTCCTAATCGCCACCGCCCTGCTCGTGCTGTTCACCGCGTGGTGGCCGATCCTTCCCGCCGTCGCGCTCATCCCGCCCGGGCAGTCCCTGTGGGCGCACCCGATGCTCGTGGTGTTGCCGGCGCTCGCCCTGGCGCTCGGTGGGTTCGGTTCAACGATGCGGCTGTTGCGGGCATCAGTCGCTGGGGCCGCGGCCACCCCGTATGCGGAGTTTGCGCGGCTCAATGGGGTGCGCGGTTCCCGGTACGTGTGGGGGGTCGTGGTCTCCAACGCGCTCGCCCCGGCAGTGCTGACGCTGGCCGTCATGGCCGCGGGGCTGCTCGGCGGCGCGATCGTCGTGGAAACGTTGTTCAATGTGCCCGGAATGGGTTCGGAACTTACCCAGGCGGTCGCCCACCGTGATGTGCCGCTCGTCCAAGGGCTGAGCCTGGTGCTCGGGGCGATGGCTCTGCTCATCCTGCTGACCGGCGATATCACTGCCCGACTACTAAACCGGCACCTGGCCGCAGGGTCTGAGGCAACCGCATGACTACACGCACCTGGGCACTCGCCACCCCCGCTGTCCTCGTGCTGGTCATCGCCGTCGCCGGCCCGTGGGTTCCGGCGGGCAGCGTGACGGCGCCGATCGGCGGTCCCTTCGATGCGCCCACGCTGGCGCACCCGCTCGGCACGGATGTGCTCGGCCGGGACGTGCTCACCCGAGTGCTCGCCGGTGGCCGCGTCCTCGTCGCCCAGGCGTTTGCGGCGACCCTGCTCGGCAGCCTGATCGGACTCGTCACAGGAATCTGGATCGGCCTCACCCACCGGCGCCGTCTTGCCCGCCTGCTCATGCGCATCGTGGATAGCATCGCCGCTCTCCCCGCCCTGCTGTTGCTTCTGCTGCTGGCCACCGGACTCCCCGGCAACGACGCCGCCGTCGCGGCAGGCATCACGGTCGTGAGCATCCCGTTCTCCGTCCGAATCATCCGTGAACACACCAGCCGGCTGGCCGCCACCGACTACGCCCGTCACGCGCAGGCGCGCGGCGAGCACCCCCTGCGCCGCATCCGCTCCGACATTCTTCCCGCGCTCACCCCGGTCGCCCTGGCCGAGGCGGGCATCCGCTTCGTGGCCGCAACACAGTTGGCAGCGACCGCCGGGTTCCTGGGACTCGGTGCCGGAGCTCCCGCCGCGAACTGGGGGCGGATGGTGCGCGAGAACAGCGTCGGCGTCGCGATGAACCCGCTGCCGGTGATCGTACCGGCCGTGCTGCTGATCGTGCTGGCCGTCGGCGTGACGATCCTGCTAGATCGTGTCTCCGCACCCGACCGCTTCGCACCCGGGCCCGGCGAATCACCGGCACGCACTGAACCCTCGGCGCTCATCGAACCCGCACGGATCGGACGGCACCCATGAGCCCGCTGGCGAGCATCCAAAACCTGACGGTGACCGGCACGGACGACAGGATGATCCTCGACGGCATCGATCTCGAGCTGACTCCGGGGACGGTCACCGGGATCGTCGGACCGTCAGGTGCCGGCAAGACCACCCTCGCGCACGCGCTACTCGGGCACCTGGGGCCCGGCCTGCACCGGGTATCGGGAACTGTGAGGGTGCACGGCCTCGACCCCTTCACCTCAGGCGGACGCCGTGCGCTGCGCGGCCGTGTCATCGGGTACGTGCCGCAGGATCCCGCCAGCGCCTTGAACCCCCGCCGACGCATCGGTGCCCAGCTGCGCACCGCCGCACGGATCGCCCACCCCGGCGAGCCAGGGAGCGCCCTGACTGACCGGATCACCGCCGCGGCCCGGGCCGCAACCCTCGACCTTGCGCTGCTGCGTCGCCATCCTGAGCGCCTGTCGGGAGGGCAGGCGCAGCGCGTCCTACTCACCTGGGCGCTGATCACCAGGCCCCGTGTGATCGTGCTCGACGAACCCACCAGCGGACTCGATCCGGACACCGCTGCCGAGATCGCCACCACCTTCACCGCACTGCCGTGGCGCCCGGCGATTCTACTGATCAGCCACGACCCAGTATTGGTCGCTCGGATGGCCGACCGCATCTTCACCATCGCCGCCGGATGCCTGCAACCGGCCCCGCAACAACCGCACATTGCACCGCCCGTCGCCAGGAACGCGGCACCGCCGCAGTCGGCCGTCGTATCCAGGTGCTCCGTGGACCCGGAGGCGGTCTTGTCGGTGGTCGACCTCACCATCTCCCATGGCGAGCAACCAATCATCGATCGGGCAAGCTTCGCCCTTGCCCCGGCCGAACTCCTCGCTCTCCGCGGGGTCTCCGGCAGTGGCAAGACATCCCTGGCCCGCGCCCTCGCCGGGCTCGCCCCGCCCGCCGCGGGCAGTCTGCACCTGCACGGTGCGGCACTGGGCTGGGATGCCGCAGCCCGCGCACGATCCGGTGGCCCCTTCCTCGCCGACGTCGGGCAAGATGCCCGCGCGGCCCTGAATCCGCACGAATCTGTCCACCGCACCCTGCACCGCGCCCTGGCCGCTGCCGGTCGAAGCGGACGGCCGACCCGGTGGGGCTTGGACGAATTGCTGGACCGGTTCGAGCTCGACCCACAGCTGCTCCGGCGGACGTCGGAGCAGCTCAGCGGTGGGCAACGCCACCGGCTCGCCCTGGCTCGAGCGGTCGCTGCCGCACCCGATGTGCTGCTCTGTGATGAATCCACCGCCGCGCTCGACACGGCGACGGAACAGCGTGTCCTCGACACCCTCGACCAGTTCCGTCGCGACAGCGGCACACCGATCCTGCTCATCACCCACCGCGATCGCGTCGCGAACCGCGCCGATCGCCTCCTCACCCTCGTCGAAGGACGCCTGCAATGAACCATCTCGAGTTACTCCGCCCGATCCGCGGACGCCTTATCCTCGCCGCCACCCTCCAAGGCGTCGCCGGACTCCTGGCACTCCTGCCCCTGCTCGCGCTCATCCTGTTCACCGGCGCATGGCTCACCGGGGATCCGGCACCCAGTCTCGGCGTGCTCGTGGCCGCCATCGCCGGCACCCTGGGCAGTCTGGCCGCCGCAGCCGCCGCGACGGTCCTCACCCACCGGGCAGACGCCGACCTCACCCTGCAATTGCAAACGCGCCTCGCCGACACGATCCGGCACCTCCCGATACCGGTACTCACCGGGCAGGGCGCGGGACGGATCAAGAAAGTGGTGCACGATGACACTGATTCCCTGCACTACCTGCTCGCCCACACCCTGCTCGACGTGACCGCGCTGATCGTGACCCCGCTCGCCGGGGGGATCGCCCTCGCGATGATCGACTGGCGGCTCGCGCTGGTCAGCTTGCTGCCACTGGCGGCAGGCATCGGCTGGTTCGTGCGGGCGATGCGCGGCTCTGGTAAAAACTTCGCCGAGTATGCGACGGCGCAACAGCGCATCAACACCGCGATCGTTGACTACGTGCGCGGCCTGCCCGTGGCGAAGGTCTACGGCGGCCCCGGCAGCGCCCAGACTCGCTTCCAGACGGCCGTCACCGGGTTTCACGACTTCTTCCGCGCCTGGTCCTCCGGCACCGCTGCGGTCACCACCGCCTCCTGGCTGATCGTCACCCCGGCTGTGACGGTGACTCTCCTCACCTTGACCGGTGCGATCGGGCTGCACCTTGGCTGGATCACCCCCACCGCGCTGGTCGCCGGTGTGCTGCTCGGTCCCGCGATCTCCGCGCCCGTCGCCGTCGCCGGGCCGAGGCTCCAGGCCATCCGCGCCGGCTTGTCCGCACTGGCCTCGATCGGTGACTTCCTCGCCCAACCGCGCCTCACCTGGGGCGACGATACCCCGAAACCCGAGCGGGCTTCCGGCACCGACCACCGCAGCACCGCCTGGGCGATCCACTTCGAGCAGGTCAGCTACCGCTACGAGAACACCAGCGGCGGGGTTGGTGACGGCGGGGCCGACCGGGCGGCAATCGAAGACCTCACCCTCGCGCTTCCGTCGAGGGGACTCGTCGCGATCGTCGGGGCATCCGGCAGCGGCAAGAGCACCCTCGCGGGACTGCTCGCCCGCTTCATCGACCCCACCGCAGGACGCATCCTCCTCGACGACATCCCGCTACACGAACTGCCCGAGGCGGAGCTGTACGAGCGGATCGGTTTCGTCTTCCAAGACACGGGGCTCCGGCAGGCCAGCGTGCGCGATACCCTCAGCGGAGGCCGCCCGGTCACCGAGGCGGACATCATCGCGGCCACGACAGCGGCCGCGATCTACGACGACCTTCTCGCCCTGCCGAGCGGTTACGACACGATCATCGGTGAGCACACCGACCTCTCCGGCGGGCAACGCCAACGCCTCGCACTGGCCCGTGCCCTGCTGAGACACCCCGACATCCTCGTGCTCGACGAAGCAACTTCCGCCGTCGATCCCCACACCCGCGCGAGCCTGATGCGCACCCTCACCCGTGAAGCGGTAGACCGCACGGTGCTCCTCATCACGCACCAGCTGCGCACCGTGACCGGCGCCCAGCAGATCCTCGTGCTCGACCACGGGCGCCTCGCCGGAGTCGGCACCCACCCCGAGCTGCTCGACACCTGCCCCGCCTACCGCACGCTGTGGGACGCGGAACCACTCGCGCACCACGACGTTCAAGACTCCGCCGAGCTGGCCGAGTCTTCGCCCGCACATGAATGAAAGGAAGCCTGATGCTTCGCGTACTCCACCGCATACTCCCCGCTTCTGAGGCCCGCTCTCTGGTGGCCCTTACCGGGTGGATCAGTGCCGCCGCGATCCTGCAGGGCATCGCACTCGGTCTGACCGGCATCACCATCGCGAGCCTGCTCGGCTCGGGAGTCGGCGGCTCAATGGGGTGGTTGCTCGCACTCGTCGGCAGCGGCGTCGCGTTCGTGATCGTGCAATGGGTGGCGCAGATGCACGCCTTCCGCACGGGAAGCGAGACCGCGCGGGCCCTGCACCACCGGCTCGGCACTCACGTCGCGGGGTTGCCGCTGGGCTGGTTCACCCCACCTCGGCAGGCCGAACTCATCGACACCGCCACCACCGGCGTGCCCCAGCTCATGTCGTATCCGGCGCTCCTGCTGCGCCCCGCGCTCACCGCACTGCTCACCCCGGTCGCTGCGGCGGCAACTCTCGGGTTCCTCGACTGGCGCTACAGTATTGCGGTGCTCGCGGCCACCGTCGTCGCCTGGTACGCCAGTAGATTGAGCCAGAATCTGGCTCATACCGTCGACACTCGTCGTCATCAGGTGAGCACGGAAGCGGCGAACCGCATCCTCGAATATGCGACCCGGCAGCCCGTCATCCGCACCGATGGGCGTCCCGACGATGATGACGACCTGCACCGTGCCCTGCGAGACGCGGCACGGGAGTCTCGCCGATCGACCGCCACTGTGCTGCCCGGGCTCTTGTTGTTCAGCCTCACGCTGAACGCCCTCTTTGCCGTGCTCATCGCCGTCGGGGTGCTGTGGGTCACGGATGCGACCCTCACCGTGCCCGTCTTCATCGGTCTGCTCGTGACTACTGCCCGCCTCACCGCGGTCGCCGCAGCAGGTGCGGAACTCGCCGCAGGCCTGCGCATGCAACATGGTGCTCTCAATCGCATCAGCGCGATCCTCGACACCCCACCGCTACCCGTACTCGACCATCCCGCCGCCGTGGAAACGCCGGGCGGCCCCGACCTGGTGAAGATCGAATCGCTCTCTTTCCGCTACAACGACACACCCGTCATCGACGACGTCACCTTCACCCTCCCCAGGCGCGGACTCACCGCGCTCGTCGGCCCGTCAGGCTCAGGCAAGACGACCATCACCCGACTGCTGGCCAGATTCTGGGATCCCGGCAGCGGACGCGTGCTGTTCAACGGCACCGATCTGCGCAGTATCGACCCGGATCTGCTGTACGAGCAGATAGCGATGGTATTCCAAGACGACTACCTCTTCGACGCCACCATCGGCGAAAACATTCTTGTGGGTCGCCAGACCGCTACCGACGCCGAGTTCACCCGAGCGATTGGCTCCGCGGGGCTGGATTCGACGATCGCCGAATTTCCTGACGGGCTCGACACCGCTGTCCGGCCGGCCGGCACCCGGCTCTCGGGTGGGCAACGCCAACGGGTTTCCATCGCGCGAGCGCTCTGCAAGGCCGCGCCGCTGACCATCATGGACGAGGCCACCTCCGCCCTTGACCCCGAGAACACCCGCCTGATCAGCCACGCCGCCCGCACACTCGCCCAGACAGGAAGCGTGCTCGTCATCGCCCACAACCTCGACACGATCCGCCACGCCGATCAGATCCTCGTGCTCGATGGCGGCCGGATCATCCAACGCGGCACCCACAACAAACTCGTCGAGCAGGACGGCCGCTACCGTGCCCTCCTTGCAGCCCAACCAGGTCACTGACCGCAACGGCACCTCGCAGGAGCACCGTGCGAGTACAGCAGAAAGGCCCGGACCCAGCAGCTGCCGCCGGGTCCGGGCCTTTCGCCTCGTTTCTTAGTGCTCGTCGTAGTGGTCTCCGTGGACAGCGTGCTTGTGCCCATCGTGTACATAGTCGACGTGGTCGCCGTGCTGCACCGCCTCGTGCCCGCAGTTGTCGCCGTGCTGATGCTCGGCGGTCGTGTGGTGCTCTGCGTGGATGTTGGTGATGGTCATGATGCTTCCTTCCGTGATAGTGCTTCGTCTTCGTCGGAGCCCGCACGGCCCGAGGGGTCTTCCAGAACGTGGGTGAGGGCGTCAGCGATCACGTGCGTCACATGCTGGTCGGCCACGTGATACGTCACCTCTTTCCCGTTCCGTGCGGCTGTCACCAGCCCGCTCTGCCGAAGGGTGCGCAAGTGCTGCGATACCAGCGGCTGCGACATGGCTGTTGCTTCCGCGAGTGCACCGACGCTCATCGGTGTCACGCCGAGCACACGCAGCAGCCACAGTCTCGATTCGCTGCCGAGAACTTTGAACAACTGCGCGGCATCTGCCAGACCAGCTTCTTTGTGCACAACACCATCCCAACACACATATAAATAAATTGCAATGTGATTATACTATTGAGAGTTGTTCTCACGCCGCCACCTCGAGGAGCATCCATGACCCGCACACCGCCCCGCCAGACCGCACAGAAGGACGCGATCCACCAGGCCCTCATCCAGGCCCCGGGTTTTATATCTGCCCAGGATCTTCACCATGGCCTGCGCGCGAACGGTTCACGGATCGGGCTCGCCACCGTGTATCGGCAACTCGGTGCGCTGGTCGAGGAGCAGGAGGCCGACACGATCCCGATCGCCGGCGGACAGCTCTACCGGGCCTGCGAACCCGGTGGAGCACACCACCACCATCTGGTGTGCGAGAACTGCGGCAAGGCAGTCGAGATTGACCCTCCCTCCGAGGAATGGATGCGCACCGCGGCCCAGAAGAACGGCTACACCATCACCCGTCACCTGTTCGAGATCTTCGGCCTCTGCCCCGAGTGCACGGCAACCCAATCCCCAGGGAAATAGAGGTCTGCCGACCTGGCAGAGGTCGTCCTGCAGCTACGGCAAAGTGTGCATCCGTCAAGTCTAGGTTTCGGGCGAACCTCGAACACTCACAGTGAGTCCCTCGGCTGCGAGCAGCGCCGCTGAGGAGAACTGAGTGCCGTGCTTGGGCCGGAAAACACTGGATCCCTCCTCGCGTTGGAACATGATCGGGCTATGGTCGAGCTCGGGCGGGGTGAGGCGCAGCGAGGTCTGCTCGGCTGCATCGACGATCAGCCCGGTGACCGCTTCCCGATCGATCGTTGACTACTTCCCCGAGACCGGGGACCTGGTTATCCCCCCCCCCCAGTGGCGGACTGGGCATCCGAGGTCTCCTGGCAGCCCATCGCCGCCGCGCTCCTTGTCGCCGTCATGGGGCTTGCCGCACTGATCCTCGCTACTCGGGCACGGACTCCGGACTGGCGGGTCGTGGCGGTGATGTGCGCGGCCGGGGCGCTTGCCGCTCCGTTGCTGGTCGGTCACACGCAGACCGTGCAGCCCGTATGGGTGATGTTCGCCTCGGATTTCGGGCACCTCGTCACCGGCGCGTTCTGGATCGGTGGCGTGAGCGGACTGCTGCGCTACCTCCTGGCCGCACGTCCTCACGGAGGCGGGAAACGGCCACAGATCGCGCCCAGGCAGACCACCCAAGTGGTCACCCGGTTCTCACGATTCGCTCTCCACAGTGTCATTCTGCTTGCCGTGAGCGGCGCGATCATGGCCATCCTCATTCTCAGTTCATGGGCGACGCTTTTCACCACCGGGTACGGTCGACTGTTGAAGATCAAGCTCGACACCTACGCGCAACCTATCGCGATCATCCCGCTTATTCTTCGCTGAACCCCGAGAGCGGACCTTGCGACGTGTCTTGAATCGCGCGCACCTGCCTCTACCGGCACTGCGCCACCACGCGCACCGGTTTCCGCGCCAGTCCTTGCGTGCGCCACCCCGACCCGACGCGGAGGCTACCGTGCCGGGTCGGTGTCGGATGCTGAGAGGTTGGCGGCGACCCCGGCGATAGTGGTCCGCACGATGTAGCGGTAGTACGCCTCTCGCTGTGAATCGACCGGCTCGCCGCCCTCGGCGAACGAGGCGATGAAACTCTCGTCCAGCGGTGCGCCCTCCGGCCTGTCAGCGGCGGCTCGGCGGAACTCGGCCATCATGGTGGCGTGGTCACGGGGGCCGTCGTCCTCGTGGAGCAGGCGATCGTCGCCGATGGAGATGGTGAGCATGGCGTTGTTGAGCAGCGCCGCGTAGGCCAACTCAGCCTGGTCGGCGAACCCGGCGTGGCGCAGCGCTGCGACCCCGGTCTCGATGATGGGAAGGACTGAGGGGAAGGTAGGCCCGTGCATAAGCAGCCACTTTGCCACCCCTGGAAATGGGGAGACGACCAGGTAGATCGAGTCAAGTAGCGCGTGGAACCACTCCTGCCAACCCAAGGCAGTAGGGGGCGCGTCAAGCCCGACGAGCACCCGCTCGACGACATGACGGCCGATGAGATCCTTCCCGCCCACGTGGTGATAGATGACTGAGGGTGCGACGTCGAGGACACGGGCGAGGTCGCGGATCGACCAGCCGGACAGGTGGGAGGTGCGGGTGAGCTCGAGCGCGACGTCGATGATGCGCTCGGGCGTCAGGCCCACATGGAACGAGGCCGCAGTATCGGTCACATCAGCCTCCTTGGTCGCGACATATCCCATTGTGCCCGATCGATCCCGACTGCCCCCTTGAGGTAAGCCTTGCCTAACTTCTAAGCTAGGTAGCGATTAGAACACTGTTCAGAGTAGACTGATAATCGTTCTCAATAGAGTCGGAAAGTTGGAGTGTGGCGCATGGCTGAAGCGGATGCGACGGCAACAGAGGCAACCGAGCCTGTGGGCGGTGGCTCGCCGGCGAAGGACGAGAGCCTCTTCGCCGCAGTCAAGGGCAGCCTCGCAGGGATCATCGTGCTGGCCGTCGTCGGCGCGGCGAGCAGTGTGATCCCGTTCATCGCGATCGTCGAGCTGGCTCGCACGCTGCTGCCGACGATCGACGGGGCGCCTGTCGACGCGGACCGGGTGTGGCTGATCGTGATCGTTGCGGTGGTCGCGCTGGTCGTAAGCTTTGGCACGGCCTTCCTCTCCGGCGTCGTCGGCCACTTCGCGGATGCCGAGCTCCAGCACTCGCTGCGCAAGCGGATCATCCGCCACCTGCAGCGTCTTCCGCTGGGATGGTTCGATCAGCGCAGCTCGGGGTCGGTGCGCAAGCTGGTGGAGAACGATGTCGTCGCGCTGCACCAGCTCGTCGCGCACTCCATCCAAGACGTCCTCACTGCGATCACGGTGCCCGTGATCAGCCTGGTCTACCTGTTCATCGTGGACTGGCGGATGGCGCTCGCGGCGCTCGTGCCGCTCGTGGTGATCTTTCTCCTCTACCCGCTCATGATGCGTGGGGCTGGCGAGAAGTACCAGCAGTACGACGCGGCGACCCAGGCGCTGTCCGGGGCGACCGTCGAGTTCGTGCAGGGAATCGCCGTCGTCAAACGCTTCGGGCAGGTGGGGCGCAGCCACCGCCGCTATCGCGACGCGACCGGCGCGTACTCCAGGTTCGTCGGCGAGTGGACGCGCGAGACCGCCGTCGTGTTCACGATCGTCGAGCTGATCGCCTCACCGATCGTCGTGCTCGCCTGGCTGCTGACCGCGGCCGTCTGGCTGGTCGCGAATGGCGGCGCCTCCCCGGTCGACGTGCTTCCCGGTCTGCTCCTCGGGCTCGGGCTCACCGCGCCGCTCATGAAACTTGGGGCCTCGGGGCAGTTCCTGCGGGGCGCGGCCAAGGCACGGCAGTCGATCGCCGCGTTCTTCGCCCTGCCGCCCGTTACCCAACCCGATTCACCGCAGGCACCGGACGGCCACGAGATCGGATTCGAGGACGTGGCGTTCAGCTACGACGGCGAGCACCGCGTGCTCCACGAGATCGCAGCGTCCTGCGCTCCCGGCACCGTCACCGCCCTCGTCGGCGCTTCCGGGTCGGGCAAGTCGACGCTCGCCAAGCTCGTCCCTCGGTTCTACGACGTCGACGCGGGCGGGGTCGAGATCGGCGGAGCGGATGTGCGCCAGGTCGCATCGAGTGACTTGTATCGGCAGGTCGGCTTCGTGTTCCAGGACGTGCAGCTGCTGCGCGCGAGCCTGCGCGACAACATCCGCCTGACCCGGCCCGATGCCTCCGACGAGGAGGTGGAGGCCGCCGCCCGGGCCGCGCAGATCCACGACCGCATCCTGCGCTTCGACCGTGGCTACGACGCGGTGGTCGGCGAGGACGCGAACCTCTCTGGCGGGGAGGCGCAGCGAGTCACGATCGCCCGGGCGCTCCTCGCCGACGCACCGATCCTCGTACTCGATGAGGCGACCGCGTTCGCCGATCCCGACTCGGAGGCGGCGATCCAGCTGGCGCTGAGCACCCTCGCGGCCGACCGCACCGTGCTCGTGATCGCCCACCGGCTGCACACCGTCGCCTCCGCCGATCAGATCCTCGTGCTCGACGGCGGTCGCATCATCGAGCGCGGCACGCATCCCGAGCTCGTCGCGGCGGGCGGACGGTTCGCCCAGATGTGGGCCGACTACCAGGCCAACCATGCCCGTTCCCTCCCGGAAGGAGTCCAGGGATGATCCGTCGCCTGCTGCACTACTGCTCGCCCCGTGCCCGTCGCCTGGTGATCGCGGAGCTGAGCTTTGTCGTGGTCGCCGCGATCTTCCAGGGAATCGCGTTCCTGCTGCTCGTCCCGCTGCTGCGATCGCTGTTCCTGGGCGATCTCGACGCCTCGTGGGGGTGGCTGATCGCGGTCGTCGGGGCCGCCGTCGGCTATGTCGTCGCGTCGTGGTTCGCGAGCCAGATCGGGATGGAAGCGTCCACCGCGGTGCTCGATTCGCTGCTCGAGCGTCTCGGCGACAGCGTGGTGTCGTTGCCGGTGTCCTGGTTCTCGACCGACCGGACGGGTCTGGTCACGGGGCTGGCGACGCAGGGGGCGATGTTCGTCTCGACGATGCCCTACGCCATCCTGCGGCAGATCCTCGCCGGTTTCATCGCGCCCGCGACCGTTCTGGTCGGGATGTACTTCTTCGACTGGCGGCTAGCGCTCGCGATGACGGTGATGGTGCCGATCATTGCAATCGGCTACCGCTGGCTGAGCCAAAGGATCGGACGCGGTGACCAGGCGCACACGGTGGCGGTCGCCGAGGCTTCGAACCGCGTCGTCGAGTTCGCCCGCGCCCAGCCCGCCCTCCGCACCGCCGGCGAGGGCTCGATCGCCGACCGCCTCGTCGACGAGGCGCTCGAGAACCAGCACCAGGAATACCGGGGCCTGCTCATCACCGGAGGCGCGGGGATCGCGATCTTCGCGGGCCTCGTGCAGCTCTCGATCACCGTGCTCCTGGTTACCGGCGCGTTCCTCGCGATCGGCGGGATCGTCGACATCGCGACCCTGATCGCGCTGCTCGTGCTCGGCGTGCGGTTCAATGAGCCGATCGTCGCCGCGGGTGATCTCGGCGGCGGGATCGCGGTCGCACGCACGACCATCGACCGCCTCGATGAGTTCGCTGCGATCCCGCGGCTCTCCGAGCCCGAGCATCCGGCAGCGCCTGCCGGCTTCGGCGTCGAGTTCCAGGGCGTCACCTTCGGCTACGGCGGCGACGCCGTGCTGCGAGACCTGTCCTTCACCGCCCCGGCGGGCGGGATGACCGCGATCGTCGGCCCGTCGGGCTCGGGCAAGACGACGATCACCAAGCTCATCGCGCGCTTCTACGACCCCGAGGCGGGGACGGTGCTCATCGGCGGCGTGCCGGTGCCCAAGCTCGGCACGGACGTCGTGGAGGCCGCGGTCGCCCCGGTCTTCCAGGACGTGTACCTCTTCGACGACACCATCCTGAACAACGTCTGGATCGGGAATCCCGACCTCAGCCGCGACGAGGTGATCGCCGCCGCCACCCGCGCCCGCGTCGACGAGATCGTCGAGCGACTGCCGGGCGGATGGGACGCCCGCGTGGGCGAAGGCGGGTCGAACCTGTCCGGCGGCGAGCGACAGCGGGTCTCGATCGCCCGCGCCTTGCTCAAGGACGCACCGATCGTGCTGCTCGACGAGGCCACCTCGGCGCTCGACATCGGCAATGAGATCGCGATCGGCGAGGCGATCGACGGGGTCCGCACGGGCCGCACGCTCATCGTGGTCGCGCACCGGTTGCAGACGATCATGACCGCCGACCGCATCATCATGCTCGACGGCTCCGGCGGCATCCGCGAGTCCGGCAGCCACACCGAGCTGCTCGCCGCCGATGGCGCCTATGCCCGCTACTGGCATGAGCGTGTCGACGCCGCTGGCTGGCAGCTCACCCACCACGACTGAACCACCCGAATCCCCGGAAGGAAACCCCATGTCCGACACCACCGTCGAGCCCAAGGCCCCCGCGGCTCCCGCGGCGCGAGCGCCCTTCTCTCTCACCTTCAAGGCCCGCGACTTCCTGACCGTGGCGATCTTCGCCGTGATCTACATCGTGGTGATCTTCGCCGTCGCGATGCTCGGCATCATCAGCCCGCTCGTGATGGTAATCACGTTGCCGCTGGCGCCGCTGGTCGCCGGCATCCCCTACATGCTGTTCCTCAGCCGCGTCCGGCACGGCGGCATGGTCACCCTCTTCGGGATCGTCTTCGGACTCGCCTCGATGGGCTGGGGACACCCCTGGCAGAGCGCCCTCGTCATCATCGGGGTCTCCCTGATCGCGGAGATCATGCTCTTTGCCGGCGGGTACAAGTCGAAGTGGGCCGCGATCTGGACGTACACGATCTTCTCGGCGTGGATGATCGGGCCGTGGATCCCGTTCTTCCTCGATCCGGCCGGCTACCTCGCGCAGCAGGCCAGCCAGTCGATGGGCGGCGAGTACGTGGCGCAGATGGAGGTCCTTCTTACTGGGCCGGTCGTCCTCGGCGTGTGGGGCGCGGGGATCGTCTTCGGCTTCCTCGGCGGCCTGCTCGGCTCCGCAGTCCTCCGGAAGCACTTCGTCAAGGCGGGGCTCGCATGACGGACACGACTCTGCTTGCCGACTCCGAGTCTGTCCGGCCTCGGTTCTCGCTGCGGTTCACGGCGCGCGACCTGACCAGTGTCGCGATCTTTGCCGTGATCATGATCGTCGTCACCTACGTGATCGGGATGCTGGGCATCCTCTCTCCGCTGGTCTGGCTCGTCGTCATGCCGGTGTCGGTACTGGTCAACGGGATCGTGTTCATGCTGTTCCTCACGCGGGTCAAACACGCAGGGATGGTGACGCTCTTCGGCGTCGTCATCGCATTGTTCTTCCTCTTGACCGGCAACTCGATCTTCAGCACGATCGGCATCGTCGTGCTCGCGGCGCTCGCCGAAGTCGTTCTCTGGGTTGGTCGCTACCGTTCGCGGTGGGCGGCGATCTGGTCGTACACGATCTTCGCCCTGAGCTTCTTCACCCCATTCCTACCCCTCGTCTTCGACCGCGAGAACTACCTCCGAAGCCCGAGCTTCACCACGATGGGCGATGCATACGTCACCGACGCCGACGCGCTCACCACCCTGCCGGTGCTCGGGGTGCTCGCCTTTGCGATTGCGATCGCCGGGTTTCTCGGCGGTCTGCTCGGTTCCGCGGTGCTGCGCAGGCACTTCGTGCGCGCCGGCCTTGCGTGACGTCGCACCCCCCGTCGGCGCTGTCGTGCGGCAGGGGCTCGATCCGCGCAGCAAGATCCTGCTCGTGCTGCTCGTCAGTCTCGCCGTCATGAGCCCGGGCGGACTGGTATTCGTGCCGGCCGGGGTCCTGCTAGCGACCGTGCTTGCCGCCTCGGAGCGGGCCTGGTCGCGCGTCGTGATCATCCCCGTCGCCGCGGTCGTCATGTACCTGTTCGGCTGGGTGCTCCCGCTGGTGTGGGCGAACCCTGTCGTCACCGTCGTCGCGATCGGCTGCGGATACCTCATTCGGTTCGTCGCGGCGTTCGGGGTCGGCGCCCATCTCATCGCGACGACCTCCCCGACGCAGCTGAGTGCCGCGCTGCGGGCCTGGCGACTGCCGCGCGCGATCTCGGTAACCCTCGCCGTGATGCTCCGCTTCTTCCCGGTCGTCGCGGCCGAGTCGGCGGCCGTGCTGGATGCCATGCGGCTGCGCGGCCTCGCCGGGGCGACCGGCCTGGCGCGGCATCCAATCCTCAGCATGGAGCGGTTCACCGTCCCGATGATCGCCGCGAGCCTGCGCGCCAGCGAGGACCTGTCGGCATCGGCGATCCTGCGCGGGCTCGGCTCCCACCATGTTCCCGTCTCCCTCGATCCACCCCGCTTCGGCCGGGCAGACCTTCTGCTGGTCCTCGCCCTGGCCATCCTCGCGGCAGCGAGCCTGCTGCTGCCCAACCCCCTGACGATGGTGATTGCATGATCGAGATCTCGCGCGTCTCCTGGACCTATCCGCACGCCGAGGCCCCGGCGCTTCGCGACCTCGACCTGCGAATCGAGCCCGGCCAGTTCGTGGTCCTGTGCGGGGCGTCGGGGTCCGGCAAGTCGACCGTCCTTCGCCTCATCAACGGCCTCGTCCCGCAGTTCCACGATGACGGCCTGCTCACCGGCACCGTCACCACCGAGGGCATGATCACCACCGAGGTCGAGCTCGATGCCCTCGGCCTGGTCACCGGCACCGTGCTCCAGCATCCACGGCGGCAGTTCTTCACCGACTCCGCCCGCGAGGAGACGGCGTTCGCGATGGAGAACTTCGGCTTCCCACGCAACGAGATCCGCGCGCGCGTCGAGGCCACCATCGCCGACCTCGCGGAGCGCATTCCGATCGAACAGCGGCTCCAGCACCTGTCCGGCGGGCAGCAGCAGCAGGTCGCCATCGCCGCCGCCACCGCCCACGACCCCCACATCCTCCTGCTGGACGAACCCAGTTCCAACCTCTCCGCAGACGCCGTGCACCGGCTCACGGCGACCCTCGGCGAACTCAAGGCGGCCGGGGTGACGATCGTGGTGGCCGAGCACCGGCTGCGCTACCTGCAGAACCTCATCGACCGCGTCGTCGTCATGCGCGACGGAGCCATCGACATCGAATGGACCGCGGAGCAGTTCCGCACCGTCCCCGACGAGCTGCTCGCCCAGGAGGGACTGCGCGGGGAGATCCGCTCACCCGACGTGCCGGTCCTCGCCGCGACCGGCGGCAGCATCGCGCACCCGGCGCCGATCGAGGAGGTTCCGTCCGGGGCGCTGGAGCTGGATGGCATCCAGTGTCGGCTCGGCGGGCGCACGGTTCTCGATCTCGAGCGGGTCGCTTTCGCCGCGGGCGAAGTGACGGCGATCCGCGGCGTCAACGGCGCAGGCAAGTCGACGCTCGCCCGGATCATCACCGGGCTGCAACGCAGCACCGGCACGATGCGACTGGACGGGCGGATCCTGACCCGGCGCGCCCGGCAGCGGGCCAGCGCGCTCGTCATGCAGGACGTGCAACGGCAGCTGTTCACCGAGAGCGTCCAAGCCGAGATCGAACTCGCGGCCACCGACGCCCCCACCGCGCCGGACACAGCGGCCGTGCTCGACACGCTCGACCTCGCCCACCTCGCCGACCGGCACCCGCTGTCGCTCTCAGGCGGACAGCAGCAGCGCCTGGTCGTGGCGGCCGTCCGGGTCGCCGACCGGCGCATCGTCATCTTCGACGAGCCTAGCTCGGGCGTCGACCGCCGCCACCTGCAGTCCATCTCCGACCAGATCCGGCAGGTCGCCGCAGGCGGAGCCGTCGTGCTCCTGATCAGCCACGACGACGACCTGCTCGCCCTCGCCGCCGACCGGCAGCTCACCTTGACCCCCGGTACCGAGCACACCGCGGAAACGTCCGCCACGCTCGCCGAGGATCAATCCTCGAAGGAACCCCGATGACCACACCCGACCACGAGAGCACACCCGCACCACGGGCGCCGAGTCCGCAGATTCCGCTGCTGCTGGGGTCGGTGTTCCTGGTCTACCTGGCGCAGATGACGCTGAACCCGATCATCGCACCGCTGTCACGCGAGGTGGGACTTGCCGAGTGGCAGATCGGGGTGACGATCAGCACCGCGGCGATCATGCTCGTGCTCACCAGCCAGCTGTGGGGCCGACGCTCCCAGTCCTGGGGACGCAAACCCGTGCTCGTGGTCGCCTACACGCTCGCGGCGATCACGATGGCCCTGTTCGCGCTGGTGTCACAGCTGGGCATGGCCGGGGTCCTCACCGGCACCGGCTTGTTCGCACTGTTCGTGCTGCTGCGCGGCGTCGGCTTCGGCTCCTCGATCGCGGCCGTCCCTCCGACCGCGCAGGCATACATCGCCGACATCACCGACGACGACGCCACCCGCGTCAAGGGCATGGCCGGCATCGGGGCCGCCTCAGGCATCGCGATGATCGCCGGCTCCGTCCTCGGCGGCGTGCTCGCCGTCGGCGGCCTGCTCGTGCCGCTGATCGCCGTGCCCGTCCTGCTGGCCGCCGGACTCGTGCTCATCGTGTTCCGGCTGCGCCGCGAACCCCGCCACGAGCTCATCGAGAAGCCCGCCAGGGTCAGTCCCCTCGACACGCGGGTATGGCCGTTCCTGCTCGCCGGCTTCGGCATGTTCACCGCGCTGGGCTTCATCCAGGTCATCACCGGCTTCATCGTCCAAGACCGGCTGGGCCTGGACGCGCGCATGACCGGCATCCTCACCGGTGCCGCGCTGTTCGCCGCCGGCATCGGCCTCGTGCTCGCCCAGGCCGTCATCGTCCCGCGCAGCGGCTGGACCGCGCCGACGCTCTTGAAGGTCGGGGCGCCGATCGCCGTCATCGGCTTCGCCGGCTACACCATCGACGCCGGACCAGTGCTGCTGTTCGCCGCGCTCCTGGTGATGGGCCTCGGGCTCGGGGTCGCCATGCCCGGCTACACCGCCGGCCCCACCCTCCTGGTCCGCCGCGATGAGCAGGGCGGCCTCGCCGGGCTCACGACGGCGACCACCGGACTCACCTTCGTGGTCGCGCCCACTCTCAGCACGGCGCTGTACGGGGTCTGGCCCCCGCTGCCGATCATCATCGGCGGGGCCATCATGGCGATCGTCGCCGTGTTCGTCCTCACCCACCCACGCTTCCGGCGCATGCCCGCCCAACCCGTCGACGCCAGCATCGACGCCTGACCGAGGCAGCGGTCCCGCGTACGTGTAGGAGCTTGACCGGCTCCGCCGGTCTTCAATGCGTCATGGAATAGTAATAGTCTCGATCGCGATGGGCTGGACATAGGTTGAGATACGGGCGCTGATTTCGAACTGCCATTCACCACTGACAGGGAAGGTGAGCGACACTTCATACTCCCCCGTCCTGGTGTTGAGTTTGGTGCCCGCAGTGGTCGGCCCGAGCTGTTGTTTGGGGAGCCGTGCGGAGACAAACACTTCGTCCGGGGTGACAGGTTCCCCGTCGAAGGCGGGGCGGAAGACAAGGGTGTTGGAGCCGGTCGTGTTGGGATTCAATGAGCCTTCGACGACGAGGTCCTGCGATTCGATTCGCACCGATGTCTCCTGCGGGGCCGTTGTTTGAGCCATGGTGCTGTCGTGGTGGTGTGCGTAGTTCGGGCTCGTGTTTCCGAGGTATCCAGTAATGGCAATGACGGCGACGATGAGGGCTGGCAGACGCCAAGAATTGGAGAAGTCCAAGCACGCCGCCCGTCCAGAATGCCCCAACGACGAGATGCGAGGCGTCGGCGGCGATCGTAAGCCACACCGATTCGGTCGTCTGGGAATGCCCCACCAGGACCGGCGTCACAGTCGCCACCGCAGCCATGACAACGGACGAGACCCGAGCGGCCGCGGAACGGACGCGCGTGGCGCAGAACATGGTGCGCACCTGTGAAGATCTGAGAGTGCCCCGACTGTAGTCTGTATATCGCGCTGAACTGTCGCTTGATTCTAAATATCATGAGGGTTTCAGTGCTAAAAAGCGCGTCAACGCACTTACTGTATGTGACGATATCGATCAGGGTGATGACTGCCGGGCAAGGGTACCGGTATCTGTTGAACTCTGTCGTCACCGGGGACGGTGACCGCGACGCAGCCTCCACATTGACGCGCTATTACCTCGAATCTGGCACCCCTCCTGGGACCTGGCTCGGGGCCGGACTGGGTGGACTCTCTGGCACTGTCGAACTTTGCGGTCAGGTCAGTGAAAAACAATTGCGTCACCTAATCGGGTTCGGGCAGGATCCGAACACTGGTAAGCAGCTTGGTCGCCCGTACCGCAAGTTCGCAACCACAAGCGACCGCGTGGAGCGACGTCTCAAACGCTTACCCGAGGATCTCACTCCAGCTGAGCTCTCCGCGGAGACGACGCTCATTGAAGCAGAAGAAGTAAGCAAGCCGAAGGGTGCCCCGGTCGCGGGATTTGACCTTACCTTCTCCGTCCCCAAGTCGGTGTCGACGCTGTGGGCGGTGGCCGATGGCGGGACCCAGATATTAATCGCGCGGGCGCATCGCGCTGCGATCCAGGACGTTCTGACGTTGCTCGAACGCGATGTGGCAATGACTCGTGTAGGCGCGAAAGGACCACGCGGCGCAGTCGCGCAGGCAGAAGTTCGCGGTGTGATCGCCGCCGCCTATGACCATTACGATTCCCGCTCCTCAGACCCACAGTTGCACACGCATGTTGTGGTCGCGAACCGTGTCCAAGGAGCCCACGATGGCAAGTGGCGCACCCTCGACTCTCGCGCCTTACATGCGGCGGTAACGGGGTTATCGGAGCATTACAACGCGGTCCTCTCCGACCACCTCGCAGCCCTCCTCGGTATCCAGTGGGAGGCCCGGCAGCACGGTACAGGACGTTCGACCGCATGGGAAATCGCCGGTGTCCCACAGGAGCTGATGGATGAATTCTCATCACGCACTCGCGATATCGAACAGGTCAAGGACCGGCTCGTCGCGGAGTACGTCGCCAAGCACGGACGCCAACCTTCTCCGAAACTGCTGTGGCAATTCCGGCAGCAAGCAACCCTGGAGACTCGTCCACCAAAGCAGAACCATTCACTCAAAGACCTCACCACCGCCTGGCGGGAACGCGCCACCCAGGTGCTTGGCGAGGACACCCCGACCTGGGCCAGCATGCTCATCGTGGGGAGCGTGCGGGAGCCGTTACTGCGCGCGGATGACATCCCCATCGATGACCTGCACACGGTCGCTGAGATTGTGGTGGCGCGAGTGGGCGATCGCCGTGCGACGTGGAAACGATGGAATCTGCACGCCGAGGCCGTTCGACAAACCATGGGACTCCGGTTCGCCTCCGCAACCGACCGCGACCTGATCACCCGGCAGATCGTCGATGCTGCCGAGCAAGCCTCGCTGCGGTTGACGCCGCCGGAACTCGCATCCAGCCCACCCATGTTTCGACGCGACGACCAGACGAGCGTGTTCCGTCCAAAGGCCGCCACCGTGTACTCCTCGGAGCGGGTCCTCGCCGCAGAAGACCGCCTCCTCGCCGCATCGAATGATCGCGCTGCACCCACGGTGCCGCTGGTGTGGATCGAACAGGCCGCGAGGAGGAGGAACGCTGCCGGGCACGTGTTGTCGGTGGATCAGGAGCAGGCGATCGCGAAAATCAGCTTCTCCGGGCGTACCCTCGACGTGCTCGTCGGCCCTGCCGGGACCGGGAATACCACATGTCGTGTTTGACGCCACTACGCATCCTCAACACTTCATC
>JBQGOU010000006.1:0-27420 GCA_052086865.1 Cellulomonadaceae bacterium | reverse complement strand
TCCGCCACCTCCCGCTCGGTCTCCGAGCGCACCGTGTCCGTCTCGAGCTTCACGGCCGACCGCAGCTCGGCGGCCTCGCGTTCGGAGGCCGAGCGCACGCGGGTGGCGTGCTGCTCCGCCTCGGTGTGCAGCCGCTCGACCTGCTCGGCGGTCTCGGCGCGCAGGGCGTCGACCTCGGCGGCCACCGCGGTGCGCAGCTCGGTGGTCTCCCGCTCGGCCGTCGTCCGCGTGAGCGCGGCATACTGCTCCGCCTCGGTGCGCAGGGTCTTGACCTCGCTGTCGACGCGGCGGCGCAGCTCCGTGGTCTCGCGGTCCGCGGTGGCGCGCAGCTCGTCCGCATACTCCTGCGCGGCGCCGCGGACGGCCGCGGCGTCGGTCTCCGATCGGGCCTTGAGCTCGGCGGCCTCCCGGGCGGCGCCGCGGCGCAGCTCGGTCGTCTCCTCCTCGGCGCGGGCGCGGATGGCGGCGACCTCGGCCTCGGTGCGCGAGCGCAGCTCGGTTGTGTCCGTGTCGGCGGACTGCCGCAGGTCCTCGGAGTAGCGATCGGCGTCCTGGCGTGCCTGCCGGGTCTCCGCCACGGTGCGGGTGCGCAGCTCCGTGGTCTCCTGTTCGGTCGTGACCCGCAGCTCCGTGGTCTCGCGCTCCACCGTGGTGCGCCGGGTGCCGAGCTCGCGTTCGAGGGTGGCGCGGCGCTCGCTCTCCTCGGTGGTGGCGGCGCCCAGGATCCGCGCGGCCTCGCGCTCGGCCGAGCCGACGAGCTCCTCGGCGCGACGTCGTGCCGACGCAAGGGCGCTCGCGGTCTCGGTGCTGGCGTTCGCCCGCGTCTCGTCGGCCTCGCGGCGTGCGGTGGCGAGCAGCTCGGCGACCTCGTTCTCCGCGCGGGCTCGCAGCTGGCCCGCACCGAGCTTCGCCCGGGCCAACGTGTCCGACGCCTGGGAGTTGGCCTGAGCCACCACGTCGGAGGACTGCTCCTCCGCCGAGCGCATGAGCTGCTCGATGCGCGACCCGAGGCCGGTGTAGGTGGGGCGCTCCGACTCCCTGAGCTGGCGCTGGGCCTCGGAGAGCTCCCCGCCGATCTGCATCGCCTTGGCGTCGAGCGACTCGACCTGGGCGCGCGTCGAGCTCAGCTGTGCCCGAAGGCGGGTGATCTCGCCGTCCACCTGACCGCGGTCGTACCCGCGCATGACGACGGGGAACTGGGGCTGGTCTTCCACTGCTGAACCTCCGCGATCGAGCTGCCGGGCAGCCCGGGGATCCGGGCACGGCACCGGCGTTCGGACGCGAGCGGTGACCGTGCTGTGCGCCCTCAGACTATCCGGCCGAGTCCCCGATCGGCGCGCGGGGCGTCCGGTGCTCGGGTCCGGGAGGTCCCGCGACGTCGCGTCCGGCAGTTCCTGCGGCGGCCGACGGCGGTTTCCGGTGCTCGGGAGGTGAAGGACGCGTGTGCGTCACGGGTCTGGGGCCGCTGGTGTCGCCCCGAGCGGTGGGCGCGCCGTAGGCTGGAACGTCCGCAGAGAGAGGGAGAGGCGTGTTCAGACGCATTCTGGCGGCCGTGCTTGCCGTGCTTGGCCTCACGGCGATCGGTCTCGCCACGGCTTCAGCGACGGTCTGGCGGCCGGCCGACCACGTCACCGCAGTCTCGACGGAGGCGGGCGCCGCAACCTTGCTTCAGACCGTGCCTGGCGTGCTCGGTCTGGTCGATCCGGAGGTGACGATCGAGGCGACCCGTGCCGACGGTGGTCCCGTCGTGCTCGCCGTGGGGCGCGACGTCGACGTCGCGGGGTGGATCGGTGAGGACGCGCACCTTGATGTCGGGGGCATGAGCGACTGGGAGACGCTCGTCACGACGCTCGTCGACGGGGCGACCACTCCCGTGGCGCCGACCGATGCGGAGACGACGCCTGACTCGGATGCTGCTGCTGACGCGGATGCTGCTGCTGACGCGGACGCTGCTGCTGACGCGGACGCTGCTGCTGACGCGGACGCTGCTGCGGAGACCACTGACCCGACAGCCTCTGCCACTGAGTCCAGCACTGAGTCCGGCACTGAGTCGGGCATCGTCGGCCCGGACCCGTCGGGCTCTGACATGTGGCAGGCGGTTGTCAGCGGCGAGGGCACGGCCGCTCTGGAGTGGACGGCTGACGCCGATGACCGTGCGGTTCTGCTGGTCGCCTCCGTGGGCGACAACGCCCCCGCCCCGGTGCTGTCCCTGACCTGGCCGCGCGAGGTCGAGACCCCCTGGTTCGTGCCCGGCCTCGTGGTCGGGGCGCTGCTGCTGGTCGTCGCAGCGCTGCTGCTCCTTTCGGCGCGCTTCTCGCGTCGCCGGGCCGCTGCCGCCGCGCCCGTCGCGCGCATCAGCCTGGCGGAGCACCGCGCCGTAGGCGTGACGACAGACGTCGATGCCACCGAACCCGATACTGCGCTCACCGTGCCCATGTCTCGCCGCGAGCTGCGGGAACTCGCCGAGAAGGAGGCGGCCGAGCGCGCCGCCACCGAGGTGAAGGCACGCCGGCGCTGGGGCCACCGTTCGCCCCAGGATGCGCAGGACGATTCCACGGGGTCGGCGCAGCGCGCTGCTGCCGCCGCGGGCGAGCCTGACGCCCCCGGTCATGCTGACGACTCCGGCAACGCTGCCTTTTCCGGCAACGCTGCCTCCTCCGGCCGCGCTGACGCTGACAATCCCGCGTCAGGGGCCGGTGACGGCGCCTCGGGTGTGGCCACCACGGCGGCATCCGGTGCGGGTGGCGCGACTGCCGAGACGCAGAGCGCCGTCGCGTCCCCGTCCGAGTCCGCGCGTGCCGACGCCTGGCGCCGCGCCTGGGGCTTCGACACGACCGTCTCGCACACCGCGCCCCAGCACGTGGCCGACGAGGCTGACCCCCAGGACCACGAGGCTGACCCCCAGGACCACGACACTGCCACCCACGACCACGACGCTGACCCCCAGGGCCACGACACCGACGCGCAGGACCAGGAGGACGGACGATGAGGACGACCTCACCAAGGACCCCGGGCCCCATGCGTCGTCGTGCGGTCGCCGCGAGCGGGCTCGCGCTGACGGCGCTCCTGCTCGCCGGGTGCGCCGATCCGGTTCCGACCCCGGACCCCGCGCCTGCCCCCGTGGTTGCGCCCCCGGTGCTCGACACCGACCAGGAGACGCGCGTTCTGGACGCCGTCGGGCAGGCTCTCGAGGCCGGGCTCACGGATGCCACGGCGATGGACGAACGCGTCGTCGGGCCCGCGCGGACCATCCGCGCCAGCCAGCTGGCCGTCGCGGCCGCCACGGGTGCGGCACCCGAGGACGCGGTGACCGCGCTGCCCACCGAGCTCGAGACCTCGATGGTCACGACGAGCACGCAGTGGCCGCGGTCCGTGTTCGCCGTCTCGGTGCAGCCTGACCTGCAGACCCAGCGGCTGTTCGCCCTGCGCCAGGACTCTGCCAGGGACAACTATCAGCTGTGGGGCTGGGTGCGGCTGTTCCCCGAGCTCGAGCTCCCCGCATTCACCAGCCCCGACGCGGGGTCGATCGAGGTTGCGGCGGACGATGCCGAGCTTGCGCTGACGCCCGTCGACGCGATTGGGCACTACGCGGACGCGCTGAGCAACGGCGCGGAGTCGGCCTATGCGAACGACTTTCCCACCGACCCGTTCCGAGAGCGGATCGCCAAGATCTCCGCAGACCTCAATGAGGCACTCGCGCCCGCCGAGGGTCGCCAGACCATGACGTTCAGCCCGGTTCCGGACTCGTTGATGACAATGGCGACCGGGGACGGGGGAGCGATCGTGATCGGAGAGATGACCGCGGTGGAGGACCGCACGGCAGAGGAGGGCGCGACGATCTCCCCGGCCACCGAAACCGAGCGGGCGCTGCTCGGCGAGAGTGCGGTGACGAATGCGATGACGATCGGCTACTCGACCGTCGTCGCCATCTACCTGCCTCCGGTGGGTTCGGACGAGCAGCCGCGTGCCCTCGGTGTCGAGCACGTGGCGACATCCGTCAGCGTGCCCGGATGAGGCCTGCGCCGCCCCGGACAGGACTATCCTCGGTGCCGAACCCGACCACCTCGGTCAGTGACGAGAAGGTGAACGAATGAGCCAGCCCCCCGGCCCCCAGTTCGACGTGCGCGGCGCGATCGACCTGTCCGCCCTTGCCCGCCCCACGACCCCGCCTCCCGGTGAGCCCGGCGGGGCGCCCGCTGCCTCGGGCTTCGTCGTGGACGTGTCCGAGCAGACGTTCCAGAGCCTCATCGAGCAGTCCGCCCAGGTTCCGGTCATCGCCCTGCTGTGGATCCCGACGGACGAGGCCAACGCGCGCTTCGCGGCGCAGCTCGGGACGATCGTCGACGGCTACGGCGGCCGGCTCCTGCTCGCCCGCATCGACGTCGGCGCGTCCCCGGCGATTGCCCAGGCCTTCGGCGTGCAGGGGGTGCCGACGGCGGTTGCGGTGCTTGCCGGTCAGCCCGTGCCGCTGTTCCAGGGCGTCGCCGACGATGCCCAGGTGCGCGATGTGCTCGACCAGGTGCTTGCTGCGGCGGAGGCCAACGGGGTCACGGGCCGCCTCGCCGCACCGGGCGCTGCCGACGAACCGGCCGAGCCGGAGCCGGTGCCCGAGCCCGAGCTGCCGCCCCTGCACCAGGCCGCCTACGACGCAATCGAGGCGAACGACTACGACGCGGCGATCTCCGCATACTCCCGCGCCGTCAAGGAGGACCCGCACGACGACGTCGCCGTGGCGGGGCTGGCCAACGTGCGGCTGCTCCAGCGCGTGTCGGACGCCGATCTCGCGCAGGTGCGCGCCGATGCTGCCGGCTGGCCCGACGACGTCGATGCCCAGCTTGCGGTCGCCGACCTCGACCTCACGGGCGGCAAGGTCGAGGACGCCTTCAGCCGGCTCATCGACCTGGTCCGCCAGACCTCGGGCGATGAGCGCGAGGCCGTCCGCACGCGTCTGGTCGACTACTTCGCCATCCTCGGGTCGGACGATCCGCGGGTCGGCCCGGCTCGGCGGGCGCTGGCCAACGCGCTCTACTGAGCGCGCCGCCACGGCTCCGTGACCGGCGCACCCCGGCGGACGTCCTGCTGACGATGTCGAACTCACCCGACAGCGACCCGGTGCGCCGCCCTGCGCCCGATCCTGCGCACCACCCAGCGCCCCGCCCCATGGCCGATCACGCGAGGTGGTCACGCGAGGTGACGGAGCACAGCGACGCCCTCGATCTCGAGCCGGGTGTGTTCACCTGGGACGATCCGGCACGGATCGCCCGGTCGCTGCGGGACTCGGCCGAGGCGAGCACTCGCCGTCGGTCGAGTCCCTTCCGCTCGGCCATGTCGATGCTGACCTTCTACGAGAACCGAGCGGGGAACCATCTAGACTCCGAGCGCCGCGCGGTCCTGGACCGGGCCAAGCACGAGTTGCGCCGCTTGTACGGCCGGGACTGACCGGCTCAGGCGGGCGGGCGGGTCATCGACAGCACGTCGAGCGCCGTGTCGAGCTGCGCCTCCGTGATCTCCCCGCGCTCCACGAAGCCGAGGTCGAGCACCGCCTGACGCACCGTCACCCCCGCCTTCACGGCGTGCTTGGCAACCTTGGCGGCCGGCTCGTAGCCGATGACGCGGTTCAGCGGCGTCACAATCGACGGGGAGGACTCGGCCAGCTCACGGCACCGCTCGATCTGGGCGGTGATCCCGGTGACGGTCTTGTCGGCCAGGACGCGCGAGGCGTTGGTGAGCAGACGGATCGACTCGAGCACGCCCAGGGCGATCACCGGGATCTGCACGTTGAGCTCGAACGCCCCGCTCGCGCCGGCCCAGGCCACCGTGGCGTCGTTGCCGATCACCCTCGCCGCGACCATGAGCACGGCCTCGGGGATGACCGGGTTCACCTTGCCCGGCATGATCGAGGAGCCCGGCTGCAGATCAGGCAGGGCAATCTCGCCCAGACCGGTGTTGGGCCCCGAGCCCATCCAGCGCAGGTCGTTGCAGATCTTGGTGAGCGACACCGCGATTGTGCGCAGCGACCCGGACAGCTCGACCAGGCCGTCACGTGCGCTCTGCGCCTCGAAGTGGTTGCGCGCCTCGGTGAGGTCGAGCCCGGTGTCCTCGCGCAGCAGCTCGATCACGCGCTGCGGGAAGCCGGCGGGGGTGTTGATTCCGGTGCCGACGGCTGTGCCCCCCAGCGGGACCTCCGCGGTGCGGGGCAGCGCGGCCTGCAGTCGCTCCACGCCGTAGCGCACGGCCGCGGCGTAGCCGCCGAACTCCTGCCCGAGTGTCACGGGCGTCGCGTCCATCAGGTGCGTGCGCCCCGACTTCACGACCTCGGCGAACGCGGTCGCCTTCGCCTCGAGCGCCTCGGCGAGGTGCTCGAGCGCGGGGACGAGGTCGTGCACGACGCCGGCCGTGGCCGCCACGTGCACCGAGGTGGGGAACACGTCGTTCGAGGACTGCGAGGCATTGACGTGGTCGTTGGGGTGCACCTCACGTCCCAGCGTGCGGGTCGCCAGCGTCGCGATGACCTCGTTGGTGTTCATGTTGGAGCTCGTGCCCGAGCCCGTCTGATAGACGTCGATCGGGAAGTCGGCGTCGTACCTCCCGCTCGCCACCTCGTCCGCCGCCGCGACGATCGCGTCGGCCACGTCGCCATCGAGGACGCCGAGCTCGGCGTTGGCGCGAGCGGCCGCCTTCTTCACGCGCGCGAGCGCCTCGATGTGGGCGCGTTCGAGGGTGGTGCCGGAGATGGGGAAGTTCTCGACAGCGCGCTGGGTCTGCGCCCGGTACAGGGCGTTCGCCGGAACCCGGACCTCGCCCATCGTGTCGTGCTCGATCCGGAAGCCGGTGCTTGCGTCGCTGGAAGCGTCATGTGCAGTCATGGTCCTATCGTGCCGCACTCGGGCGGGCACGTGCAGGGACCATTGCGGACCCGGCCTCGCCGCTCGGACGTCGGCCTGTGGATCCTCCCCGGCCTCCGCCGCTCAGGCGTCGGGCTCCGGATCCTCCCCGACGTCGCCCACGACCTCGACGAGACGCGCGCGCCCGTCGACGAGCGCGTACTCGACGCCAACGATTGCGCAGCGACCGGACGCCACCGCATCGCGCAGCCCGGCGGAGTAGCCGTGCAGCATGTCGACGGTGTGGCGCACGTGCTGCCGGCGCAGGATGTCCGGGTCGATGGCGGCCAGGCCACCTGCCGCGCTGGTGATGGCGACGATGGAGGGGATGACGCGGTCGACGACGGCTCGCACGAACCCGTCCGCCTGCTCACCGGTGGACAGTGTGTGGGCGGCCGCCGCGACCGCGCCGCAGCTGTCGTGGCCAAGGACCACGACGAGGCTCGCATCGAGGACGTTCACGCCATACTCGATGGAGCCGATGACCGTCGTGTCGAGCACGTGCCCCGCGGTGCGGACGACGAAGGCGTCGCCCAGCCCCTGGTCGAAGATGATCTCCGCGGCCACCCGGGAGTCGGCGCAGCCGAAGATCACCGCGAACGGGTGCTGGGAGTGGGTGAGCTCGGCGCGGCGCGCGGCGTCCTGATCGGGGTGCGCGACCGTGCCGTCGACGAAGCGCGTGTTCCCGGTGCGCAGCGCGGCCCAGGCCTCCTGCGGGGTGCTCGGTGCATGGCGTGTGGGCATGCCCTGATTGTCACCTGCCTGTCTTCCAGCCGGAACACCGGCCCGGATGGTGGTCGTGCCTGAATGCTTCCGATGGCGGGTCGAGCCAGACTCCTGTAGTCCTAGTGGCAGAAGACCGATCAGCAGCGGAGTCGCACGGCGGCTCCTCCACCGAACGGGAGTCACGTGCAGAGTCGCACCAGGATCACCGCCACCGTGCTCGCCCTCGGGCTCGTGGCGCCATTAGCAGCCTGTGGCACCGAGGGCGGACGGACGGACGCCGACGGGGTGCCCGTGCTGACGTGGTACATCAACCCGGACGCCGGCGGGCAGGCGCAGATCGCCGCTCAGTGCAGCGAGGCCTCCGAGGGCCACTACCGCATCGTCACCTCGCCGCTGCCGCGCGACGCCGCCTCCCAGCGGGAGCAGCTGGCCCGGCGGCTCGCGGCCCGGGACGGTTCGATCGACATCATGAGCCTCGACCCGCCGTACATCCCCGAGCTCGCCGAGGCGGGGTTCCTCGCGCCGGTTCCCGAGGACAAGGTCGACGCCTTCTCCGAGGACGTGGTTCAGGGCGCGCTTGACGGGGCCTCGTGGCGGGGGGAGCTGGTGAGCGTCCCGTTCTGGGCCAACACCCAGCTGCTGTGGTACCGCAAGTCCGTCGCGGAGGCCGCCGGTCTCGACATGACGCAGCCGGTGACCTGGGAGCAGATCATGGACGCAACCGCTGACCAGGACACAGTGCTCGCCGTGCAGGGCACCAAGGGCGAGTCGCTGACCGTGTGGATCAACTCGCTCGTCGCCTCGGCCGGGGGACAGATCATCGTCGACCCGGAGGCGCCGGCGGACGAGGTGGAGCTCGGCCTCGACTCGGACGCGGGCCGTGCGGCCGCCGAGATCATCGGCCGGATCGGGTCCGAGCGGCTCGGCGGCGCCGGGCTGCCCACCGCGGACGAGAACGCGAACATGGCCACCTTCCAGTCGGACAACGGCGGGTTCATGGTGAACTGGCCGTTCATCTGGCCGTCCACCGTCGCCGGCGTCGAGGACGGCACCTTCGACGCGTCGCTGCTCGAGGACATCGGCTGGGCCCTCTACCCCCAGGTCACCGAGGGGACCGAGGCGGCGACCCCGGTGGGCGGGATCAACCTCGGCGTCGGGGCGTTCTCGCCCTACACGGACCTGGCGTACGAGGCGATCGAGTGCATCGTCGAGCCGGCGAAGCAGACCGAGTACTTCCTCACCAACGGGAACCCGCCCGCCTCCGTCTCCGCCTACGACGACGAACGCATCGCCGAGGAGTTCCCGATGTCCGACACCATCAGGGCGTCGCTCGAGCAGGCGGTGCCGCGGCCGCAGACCCCCTTCTACAACGAGGTGTCCACGGGCCTGCAGGAGACCTGGCACCCGCCGGCGTCGGTGAACCCCGACACCACCCCGCAGGAGGCGACCGAACTCATCCAGGGCGTGTTGCGAGGGGAGAGGCTGCTATGAGCACTGTGACCGCCTCGGCCGGGAAGCGCGCCAAGCCCCCCGGGAAGAAGGTTCCCCCTGGGAGGAGGGCCACGCCGCACCGCAGCGACCGGGCGAGGTCGGAGGCCAGGCTGGGCTGGATGCTCGCCGGCCCCGCCTTCGTCGTCATGCTGGCGGTGACGCTCTACCCGATCCTGCAGGCCGTGTACGAGTCCCTGTTCAACTTCAAGCTCACGGCCCCGGACGAGCGCAGCTTCGTGGGGCTCGGCAACTACGGGGTGATCCTCGCCGACCCGGTGTTCCACCGCTCCCTGTTCGTGACAACCGGGATCATGGTCGTCACCGTCCTGATCGAGGTCGTGCTCGGGTTCTTCCTCGCGCTCGTGATGCACAAGGCCATCAAGCACCTGCGGGGCATCGTCCGCACCGCGATCCTGGTGCCCTACGGGATCATCACCGTCGTCTCCGCCTTCGCCTGGTTCTACGCCTTCGACATCAACTCCGGTTTCGTGAACCACTGGTTCAGCTGGCTGCCGGGCATCGACGAGAACCTCAACTGGTTCGCCAACACCTGGACCAGCCTGTTCGTCATCGTCGCCTCCGAGGTGTGGAAGACGACGCCCTTCATCTCGCTGCTGCTGCTGGCCGGTCTGGCCCAGGTCCCCACCGAGCTCGAGGAGGCCGCGGCGGTGGACGGGGCGACGTGGTGGGAGCGCATGCGCAAGGTCGTGCTGCCCAACATGAAGGCGGCGATTATGGTCGCCGTGCTGTTCCGGGCGCTGGACGCCTTCCGGATCTTCGACAACGTGTTCATCATGACCAACGGTGCGAACAACACCGAGGTGCTCTCCCTGCTGGCCTACAAGACCTCGATCGGGCGGCTCGAGATCGGCATGGGATCGGCGATCTCGGTGCTGCTGTTCCTGTGCGTGATCATCATCTGCTTCGTGGCCATCAAGATCTTCAAGGTTGATCTGGCCGGCGCGAGAGGGGGTAAGTGATGACCGCACTGACCCGCAGGCAGAAGATCTGGTGGGCCGTCATCACCGTGGCGGTGCTCGTCTACGCGCTGTTTCCCGTGCTGTCGATCTTTGCGACGTCGTTCAAGCTGCCCAGCCAGCTCAACCTCGGCACCTTCTGGCCCCAGACGTGGACGACTACCAACTACGAGGCGATCCTCGCCCCCGACGGCGCCGCGCAGGACCTCTTCCTCTCGGCGTTGCGCAACTCGATCGGGATCTCGCTGATCTCGACGGCGATCGCCGTCGTCCTGGCGACGCTGGCGGCCTATGCCATTGCGCGGCTCGACTTCCCGGGCAAGCGGCTCATCCTGACGACGTCGCTTGCGGTGTCGATCTTCCCGGTGATCTCCATCGTCACCCCGCTGTTCAACCTGTGGCGCACGATCGGCCTGTACGACACCTGGGCCGGTCTGATCATCCCGTACCTGTCGCTCACCCTGCCGATCTCCATCTGGACGCTTGCCGCCTTCTTCCGGCAGATCCCCTGGGAGCTGGAGCAGGCGGCCCAGGTGGACGGCGCCACGCCGTGGCAGGCCTTCCGCAAGGCTATCGTGCCGCTTGCGGCTCCCGGGGTGTTCACCACCGCGCTGATCGCGTTCTTCATCGCGTGGAACGACTTCGTGTACGGCATCTCCCTGACCTCGACGGACGCGGCGCGCCCCGTGCCCGCCGCGCTCGCGTTCTTCACCGGCGCCTCACAGTTCGAGGAGCCCACCGGCGCGATCTCCGCTGCGGCGATTGTGGTGACCGTGCCCGTCGTGATCCTCGTGCTCGCCTTCCAGCGCCAGATCGTCTCCGGTCTGACCCAGGGAGCGGTGAAGGGATGACCCGTCCGCCCAGCCCGGCCTTCCGCACGACCAACCAGGAGATCTGAGATGGCTTCGATCACGCTCAAGGACATCGTCAAGAAGTACGGGGACGGCTTTCCCGCCGTCAACGGGGTGAGCATCGACATCGCCGACGGGGAGTTCGTGATCCTGGTCGGCCCCTCGGGATGCGGGAAGTCCACGCTGCTGCGGATGATCGTCGGCCTGGAGGACATCACCTCCGGAGACCTGTACATCGACGACAAGCGTGTCAACGACCTCGCCCCGCGCGACCGCCACCTCGCGATGGTGTTCCAGAACTACGCCCTCTACCCGCACCTGACCGTGGCGGAGAACATCGCGTTCCCGTTGCGTCTGAACAAGGGCAAGCTGTCCGAGGAGGAGATCCGCGCCCGGGTGGAGCGTGCGGCCACGCTGCTCGAGCTGACCGACCACCTCGACCGCAAGCCGGCCAACCTCTCCGGTGGGCAGCGCCAGCGCGTCGCCATGGGCCGTGCCATCGTGCGGGACGCCGACGCCTTCCTGTTCGACGAGCCGCTGTCCAACCTGGACGCGAAGCTGCGCGGGCAGATGCGCACCGAGATCGCGCGGATGCAGCGCAGCCTGGGCACCACCACGGTGTACGTCACCCACGACCAGACCGAGGCCATGACCCTCGGTGACCGGGTCGCCGTGCTGCGCAAGGGTGTCCTGCAGCAGATCGCCAGCCCGCGGGCGCTGTACGAGCAGCCGGTGAACCTCTTCGTCGCGGGCTTCATCGGGTCCCCGCCCATGAACTTCCTGCCCGGGGAGATCAAGGACGGCAGGATCGAGTTGCCGTTCGGCACCTTTGACATGCCGGACCGCGTCGCCAAGGCCGTGGGGGACCGGGGGCTGGTGATTGTCGGGCTGCGCCCCGAGCACTTCGAGGATGCGCGGACGGTCGACCCCGCGAAGGCCGATCGCGGACGCACCTTCGAGACCAAGGTGGACGTCACCGAGTGGCTCGGATCGGAGCTGTACGCCTACATCCCGTTCGAGACCCATCCGTCGGTGGCCTCGAAGCTCGAGGAGCTGGATCGCGAGCTGGACGGCGAGGGCATGCGCACCCAGTTCGTCGTCGCCCTGGACTCGGCGTCTCGGGTGCGCGACGGGGACGACGCGAAGCTGTGGTTCGACGCGGAGAAGATGATGGTCTTCGATCCGGAGAACGGCGACAACCTCACGCGTGAGGATGCCGAGGCGGAGCGGCTGGACAGCGAGAACGAGGAGGACCGCCGGGCCTCGCTCGAACGGGCCAAGAAGCGCGAGAGCGCGCAGGCCCGCTGAGACTGCTAGCCCGCTGACGGAACTAGCCCGCTGAGGGTAGCTAGCCCGCTGCCGAAACGGAGGCGGGGCTGGCGTGCAAGCGCCGCGGGCGGTCAGCCCAGCGCTTCGAGCTCCTCGAGCTCGGCCGCACGCGGCGGGTTGGCGCCTGCACGCGAGACGGTGATCGCCGCGACCCGGACACACCGTTCGAGGATGCGCGCGAGCGTCGGCGTGTCGATCGCACGCAGATCCGCCCGCCGGGCAGCGCCGAGCAAATCCGCCGTCCACAGCCCGTCGATGAGCGCCCCCATGAAGGAGTCGCCCGCGCCGACGGTGTCTGCGACCTGGGTGACCGGGGCGAGGACCTCGATCACGCCACTCGCGGTCCACGCGACCGCTCCCTGTTCGCCGCGCGTCATGATGACCGGCGCCCCCGTGCGCTTGTGCCAGGCGGCGGCGCTGCTCCGGGCTTCGATGCCGGGGTAGAGCCACGCCAGGTCCTCGTCGCTGACCTTGACGACGTCGGACAGGGCGACCATCGCCTCGACGCGCTCGCGGGCGGCGGCGGGCGGGCCGACGATGGCGGGGCGCACGTTGGGGTCGTAGGTCACGCTCGCCGTCGGGCGTGCCCGTGTGACGAGCTCGAGCACATGGTCCGCCCCGGGCGGGAGCGTCGCCGCAATCGAGCCGGTGTGCACGACGAGCGTGCTCTCGGGAATCGGCGGGGTGTCGGGCAGCCGCCACTCGAGGTCGAACTCGTAGGTCGCCGCGCCCGTGACGTCGAGACGGGCAGTGGCCAGTGAGGTGTGCGCAGCGCCCGTGCTTGCGCCGATCAGGTCGACGTTCGATCCGGAGAGCCAGCGCTGGATGAGGCGTCCGTAGGCGTCCACACCCATCCAGGTCAGCAGGCGGATCGGCCGGCCGAGCCGTCCCAGGGTGATCGCCACGTTGGCCGGGCTGCCGCCGGGATGCTCGTCGATGGTGCCGTCGGCCCGGTGCACGATGTCGATCAACGACTCGCCGACGACGAGTGCCGTGGGGTGCGTGGTCATGACTGCTGCTCCTCGTCGTCGTCGACGTCATCGCCGTCGCCGTCGTCGTCATCGCCGTCGTCCTCGACGTTCGAAGGGGCCGAACCGTCCAGCTCGATCGCGACATCGATCTCACCGCCGGTTCCCCGAGAGCTCGAGCTGTCACCTGCGGCCGTCGCGGACCTCTTGGACGCCGCGGGAGCACGTCCCTCCCGCGCGGCCTCGAGTCGCTCACGGGCGCCGTCGAGCCACTCCTGGCACCGCGCGGCCAGCGCTTCGCCACGCTCCCACAGCGCGAGGCTCTCCTCGAGCGTCGAGGCTCCGGCCTCGAGCCGGGCGACGACCTGGACGAGCTCGTCGCGCGCGGCCTCGTAGGACAGTTCGCTGACCTCTGGCTGACTCACGCTGGTCAGCCTAGTCGACCGTCGCCGCGACCTCACCCGACGAAAGTCTCACCCGGAGCGGGTCTCCGGAGCTGGTCTGCGCGGCCTCGCGCAGAATCGTTCCGTCGCCCAGCTGGACGACGGCGTACCCGCGCGCGAGGGTCGATGCGGGGGACAGCGCGCGCACCTGGGCGCGGCGCGTGGAGACCTCGCCTGCGCACCGCACGAGCAGGGTGTCGAACGCGGCCCGCGCGCGGCGCAGGTCGCTGCGCACGAGCTCTTCGCGGGAGTCCAGCATCGTCTCCGGGCGCATGAGCACCGGGCGTGTGCGCAGGTCCTCCAGGTGTCGCTGCTCGCGCTCCACAAGTCCGTGCACCGCCGCGCTCATCCGTGCGCGCGCCTGGCGCAGCCGGAGCCGTTCCTCGGCGACGTCGGGGACGATGCGCTTGGCGGCGTCTGTCGGGGTCGACGCCCGGTAGTCGGCCGCGAGATCGAGCAGGGGGCTGTCGGTTTCGTGACCGATGGCGCTGACCAGCGGGGTCCGGCACGCCACGGCGGCACGCACCATGGTCTCGTTGCTGAACGGGAGGAGATCCTCCACGGCGCCACCGCCGCGGGCGACGACGATCACCTCGACGTCCGGATGGGCGTCCAGCTCGGCGATTGCGGCAGTCACCTCACCCACCGCGGACACGCCCTGGACGGCGACCTCGCGGATCTCGAATCGCACCTGGGGCCAGCGCGCCCGCGCGTTGACGACGACGTCGTGCTCCGCCTTGGACTCGCGGCCGCATACGAGCCCGACGACGGCCGGCAGGAACGGCAGCGCCTTCTTGCGCGCTGCGTCGAAGAGGCCCTCGGCCGCCAGGACGGTGCGCAGGTGCTCGATCCGGGCGAGCAGCTCCCCGATGCCGAGCGCGCGGATCTCGGCCGCCTGCATCTGGAACGATCCGCGGTTCTTCCAGAACACGGGCTTGGCGTGGACGACCACGTGGGCGCCTTCGGCGACCGGCCCCGCCGTTGCGAGGACCTTGGCGTACATCGCGACCGGAAGCGAGGTGTCCGCATCGGTGTCGCGGAGCGTGAGGAACGCCATCGCTGCGCCCGGGCGGCGGTTGAGCTGCACGACCTGTCCCTCGACCCAGACGGGGGCCATCTTGCCGATGTACTCCGCGATCTTGGCGCTGAGCAGGCGGACGGGCCACGGGTGCTCGGCGCTCGTCTGGTTGGCGCGCTCCGGCAGCGGGGTGGGTTCACTCACGCGGTCCATCATCGCCCATGGCTGTGACTCGGGCTGTGACGCGGGCTGTGACGCTGACCGTGCCGCTGGCCGTGCCGCGGCGGGCTCGTGTCGTTGCCGAGCATCTCGGTCCCTCGCACGTCCTTGACCGGGCATCCTCCGATCGTCACCAGGTCTGCACAGCACCCTCCGCGCAGCGAGCGGGCGGCTGCCACGGGCTCACCTAGGATGGTGGCGTGAGTGACATCGACCCTGGACCCAAGCGCGTGCTCCTCGCGGCGCCCCGCGGCTACTGCGCCGGGGTGGACCGCGCGGTCATCGCGGTGGAGAAGGCACTGGATCACTACGGCGCTCCCGTGTACGTGCGCAAGGAGATCGTGCACAACAAGTACGTCGTCGAGACGTTGAGCGACCGCGGCGCGGTGTTCGTCGAGGAGACCGACCAGGTGCCCGAGGGAGCGCGCGTCGTGTTCTCCGCGCACGGCGTCTCGCCGGCCGTCGTGGCGGCGGCCAAAGCTCGGTCCTTGCAGACCATCGATGCGACGTGCCCGCTCGTGACGAAGGTGCACAAGGAGGCCGTGCGCTTCGCGAGCGACGACTACGACATCCTGCTGATCGGGCACGACGGCCACGAGGAGGTCGAGGGCACCGCCGGCGAGGCCCCCGAGCACATCCAGGTCGTGAACTCCCCGGACGAGGTGGACAAGATCACGGTCCGCGACCCCGAGAAGGTCGTGTGGATCTCGCAGACCACCCTTTCGGTCGACGAGACGATGGAGACCGTCCGCCGACTGCGCGAGCGCTTCCCCGAGCTTCAGGACCCACCCAGCGACGACATCTGCTACGCGACCCAGAACCGTCAGGTGGCGGTGAAGAAGCTCGCTCCGTCGTGCGAGCTTGTGCTCGTCGTCGGGTCGAAGAACTCCTCGAACTCGGTACGGCTCGTCGAGGTTGCCCTCGACGCCGGATCGAACGACGCGCACCTGATCGACTACGCCAAGGAGATCGACGAGGCATGGCTCGACGGAGTGCGCACCGTCGGCGTGACTTCGGGTGCCTCCGTACCCGAGATCCTCGTGCAGGATGTGCTGGCCTATCTCGCCGAGCGAGGCTTTGGTGAGGTCGAGGAGGTACGCACCGCGACCGAGGACCTGATGTTCTCGCTGCCGCGCGAGTTGCGCTCGGACCTCAAGAAGGCGGGTACCGACTCCTCGCGCCCACGCCGGGGTCAGCGCCGTCAGCTTGCCGTCGAGCCGGTTCGCGGCTGAGCGCGTCTAGACCATTCGGCTGGTCCGTTCCGCTGGTTCGTTCCACTGGTCCATTCGGCCGGACCATTCCGAAGGGCCGGCAACTCACCATTACCGATCGCCGGTGGGCGCACCCCTTGACGGGCGTCCACAGTTCAGCGCGTGATTTCACTGCGCGACTGCGCGACTGCGCGACTGCGCGACTGCGCGACTTCGCGACTCGTGATCGCTGCGCCTCTGCGCCTTTGGTTACGGGGTAGCCGTGCTTTCGTTGGATCGGGGGCCCGCGCGCGCCTCGCTCCGGCGCCGATCCCGTGACACACCTCCGGCTGGCACCCCGAAGTGCTGCATGATCATCGTCATGGCTGTCGTAGCCGGCGCGCTCGCCTCGGCCAGTGCGCCCGCCTCGGCCAGTGCGCCCGCCTGGGCCGATGCGTCCGCCTGGGGTGATGTCGCCGGCAGTGGATCGTGGCCGACGGCGTGAGGCGTCTTGGGCATGGTCATCATCGTCCCGGCGAATGACTACCGTGATCGAGGATCGACCGTCGCTCGACTCGCACGCTGCGACCCGTCCGCGACCTGTGGCGCGTCGCTCGCTGCGCCCCGGCCGGTTCATCGTGGCCGTGCCGACCCAGCTGTCGCAGTCGAGATCGAGCCGGTGTACCTCGTGGTGGTGGAAGCTGCAGAGCAGGATCGCGTTGTCCACCGAGGTGGGCCCGGAATCGCGCTGCCACCAGCGGATGTGGTGGACCTGGCACCAGCGTGCCGGGCGCTCGCAGTCGGGAAAGCGGCAATGCCGATCACGGGCGATGACGGCTCGGCGCTGTTCGCGGCTGAAGACGCGGGTGGTGCGGCCAAGGTTGACAGGAGTTGCGGCGGAGGACAGTGCCACCCGGGTGATCTCGCAGTCGCACAGCAGCCGGGAGAGCTCAGCGAGGGGGACCGGAGTGCCGTCCTCGAGTGTGGCGGGCGGGAAGTGCTGAGGTTGTTCGTCCCGCCCTGCCGTGCCGGATGTCTTCCCGGCCCCAGGTTCGGCGGCGGCCGCCCGCCGCGCAAGCTCGGCCTGCGCACCATGCCACGTGTCCTCGCTCAGCACGAGGGAGACGTGCGGCCGGACCACGGCACCGTACTTGAGCTCGCCTGCATCGAGGCTGATCTCGGCGAGCGACTGCAGGGCGTCTGCGTTGCGCTGCCCGAAGTCGCGGTCGTCGTTGGGCCCGGGCCGTGCGGTTGCGGCCTCCAGGGCGAGCTGCAGCGTGTGTCCCGCGATCGGGTCGAGCAGGCCGCGCAGCCGGGTGCCCGACGGGCTCTCGGCGATGTGCAGGAACCGAGAACGACGGATCGCCTCGTGCTCGCGGTCGTGGCGCGCCGGGTCGTTGGCGGCCAGCCAGCGGTCGGCGGAACGGGCGAAGGTGCCGGCGTCCTCTGCCATCGCCAGCTCCATCAGCTCGCTGCCACCGCCGACGGCCGCGACGCCGCCCGATACGGCCTCGTCTGCACCGCCGGAACGGTTGAGGTCCGCGTCGCACAGCTCCGGTGCCTTGCGCCGCAGCCGGGTGAGCACCTCGGCGTGCTCCACGCTGAGGGTTCCGCCCGTAAGCGCGTCGCGCACCGCGGGCGCGGCGCCGAGAGTGTCCGCAAGCGCCACCTCCTCGCGCGCCTCGCGCGTGCCGACCCCGGCGCTCTTGCCCCGCCAGGCCTCGACCGAGGGGTACCCCGAGTGGCGCCACACGGCCGTTTCGCGCTCCGCGACAAGCAGCGTGCTGCGCGCCGCGGTGAGCGCACGCGCGGTCTGGTCGATGGCGGCGAGAGCCGCTCGCCGCGTGGCCGGATCGAGTCCGCCGAGTCGCGGAGGCAGGGCGCGTGCGAAGTCCACGACATGCTGCAGGTCCGTCATGACGTCTGACGCTGGCTTCATCGCCTCTCCCTTCCGCGCTTCGAACGGTAGTTCGATGCTATCGGGAGGGTCTGACATGCACTCTGGGCCGAACGCGTGCCTGTGGAGGCACCAAGCTCACCCCAGGCGAACGAAGGCGCGGAGTGCGTGGGGCGTAACGTCGTGGACCTCGGCGAACCCCAGCGACTCGTAGAATGCGCGCTGGGCGGGTTCGTCGTCGGTCAGCAGCACATGCTGGCGGACGTGGCTGAAGGGTGCGAACGCCGCGCGGACGAGCCGGCGGCCCAGGCCGCCGCCCTGCAGCCGGGGGAGCACCAGGACGTCCTGAAGGTAGGCGATCGATGCGCCGTCCCCGACGATCCGCGCAAGACCCGCGAGCCGGTCGCCGGACCAGGCGGTCACAACACGCAGCGATCCGGCGACGGCGCGCTCGAGCAGCTCGGGATCTCGGGTGTAGGCCGACCAGCCGACCGCCTCGTACAGCGCCACGAGCTCCTCCCTGCGGGGGTGCCGCGCGGCATCGATGGTGATGAGGGGGTCGTCGCAGGCAGCAGGCATGCGGCAATCCTGACATCGCGCCGGCTATGAGAGGTCCGGCGCCCCCAGGTTCGCCTCGAGCAGCTCCGGGGCACTGAGCGCGCTCAGGCGCGGATCCACCGCCCGCGGGGACTCCAGCTCGCCGTCCACGACGCCCAGATCGGCAAAGCGACGCGCGCTCACCAGCACGCGGGACTCGAGTGAGCCGACCGTCTTGTTGTAGGCGCTCGCTGCCCCGTCCAGCGCGCGCCCGAGTTTGCCGAGGTGCTCCGCGAGTGTCGCGATGCGCCCGTGCAGCTCCTTGCCGAGGGTGAGCACCTGCTGGGCGTTGGCCGCCAGCGCATCCTGCCGCCAGGCGTAGGCCACCGTGCGCAGCAGCGCGAGCAGCGTCATGGGTGTCGCGATGACCACGTTGCGCTCGAACGCGTACTCGAAGAGCGTGCCGTCCTGCTCGAGCGCGGCGTGGAAGAACGGTTCGGCGGGGACGAACATCACGACGAACTCGGGCGCGGGGGCGAACTGGTCCCAGTACCGCTTGGTCGCGAGATCGTCGATGTGCTTGCGGAAGTGCCGGGCGTGCGCGGCGAGGCGGTCGGCCCGCACGGCCTCGTCGGCGGTCTGCTGGGCGTCGAGGTACCCGAGGAACGCGACCTTCGCGTCGACGACGATCTGCTTGCCCCCGGCAAGGCGGACGACCATGTCGGGCCGCAGCGCGCCGTCGTCAGTGTGGACCTGCGGCTGCTCGACGAAGTCGACGCGATCCACCATGCCCGCGGCCTCGACGACGCGGCGCAGCTGCACCTCGCCCCAGCGCCCGCGCACCTGCGAGGACCGCAGCGCGGTGACCAGCTGGGAGGTCTCGGAGCGCAGTTGGTCCGAGGCCTCGCGCATCGCCCGCACCTGTTCGGTGAGCGCAGACGTGCCGGCAAGGCGCTCGCGCTCGGCCGTGCCGACCTCGGTCCGCAACTCACCGAGCGTCTTCGCGATCGGCTCGACCAGCTCGCGCACCGCGTGCTCGCGTCGTTCCAGCTCCGCCTCGCCGGCGACCTGCGTGGCGCGTAGACGCTGCTCGGCGAGACCGAGGAACTGCTCGTTGTTGGCAGCGAGCGCGTCCGCGGCCAGGGCGCGGAACTGGGTGCTGACCCGCTCGTGGTCCGCACGCAGGGTCTCGACCTGGCTCGCGGCCAGGCGCCGCTCGGCCTCCAGGTCGGCGCGCAGCCGCTCCGTCTGCGCGCGCTCACGCTGCCCGCGCAGCACGCCGCGCACCGTCGCGGCGAGATATCCGACGGTGAACGCGAGCAGTGTCGAGACGAGGAGCCAGAGCAGGGTCGAGGTGGTCATGGCAGCAACGCTTGCACGAGCCGCTGACATCGCCGTCGACGGCGGTTGGGGTCAGCCGACCCGAGGCTGCCGGACACCGCGGGAGACGCCCGCGAACCGCCGTCGGGGGCGCGCCCCGTAGACTGGGCTCCCGTGGCCCTCACTATCGGAATCGCCGGTCTTCCCAACGTCGGCAAGTCGACCCTGTTCAACGCGCTGACCCGCGCGACTGTGCTCGCGGCGAACTACCCGTTCGCGACGATCGAGCCCAACATCGGCGTCGTGCCGCTGCCGGACCCGCGGCTGAACACGCTCGCCGAGGTGTTCGGCTCCGAGCGGATCGTCCCCGCCACCGTGTCCTTCGTGGACATCGCCGGCATCGTCAAGGGCGCGAGCGAGGGGGAGGGGCTCGGCAACAAGTTCCTCGCGAACATCCGCGAGGCGGACGCGATCTGCCAGGTCACACGCGCGTTCGCGGACCCCGACGTCGTCCACGTGGAGGGCAAGGTCTCGCCCAAGGACGACATCGAGACGATTAACACCGAGCTGATCCTCGCGGACCTGCAGACGCTGGAGAAGACGGTTCCGCGCCTGGAGAAGGAAGTGAAGATCAAGAAGGGCGACCCCGCGCTGCTCGCCGCCGCGCAGGAGGCGCAGGCGATTCTCGAGTCCGGCAAGACCTTGTACGCGGCCGCCGGCGCGGCCGGTCTGGACCTTGCCGAGCTCGCGGGACTGCAGCTCATGACGGCCAAGCCGTTCATCTACGTCTTCAACACGGACGACGACGGTCTCGCGGACACCGCGATGCAGGCGGAGCTGCGCGAGCTGGTCGCCCCGGCGCAGGCCGTGTTCCTCGACGCGAAGTTCGAGTCCGAGCTCGTGGAGCTCGAGCCGGACGAGGCCGCGGAGATGCTGGCTGAGACCGGCCAGGAGGAGGCGGGGCTGGACCAGCTGGCGCGCGTCGGCTTCGACACCCTCGGCCTGCAGACCTACCTGACCGCCGGGCCCAAGGAGGCGCGCGCTTGGACCATCCGCAAGGGCTGGACCGCCCCGCAGGCGGCCGGGGTCATCCACACGGACTTCGAGAAGGGCTTCATCAAGGCTGAGGTCATCGGCTTCGAGGACCTGGTCGAGGCGGGTTCGGTCGCCGCCGCCCGCGCCGCGGGTAAGGCCCGCATCGAGGGCAAGGACTACGTCATGGCCGATGGCGACGTGGTGGAGTTCCGGTTTAACGTGTAGGACGTTGGTATTTCAACGATCTGCGTCCAGTAAGAACCTACTGGACAGGGTAGTTGCTGGAAGTTATTGGAAGATTACTGGACGCTGAGAGAGGTCTCCCGGACACGTGGGTTCAGTCGCAAGGAGGCACCACACCGTGCCACGGTTCTACCTTGAGGGCTTCGCCCGAGATGGACGTGTCAGGACGGTCCAACTACCCGGCGACAAGCGATTCACTCAGTCGATAGGGGACGCCTCCGTCCAGAGCAACTTCTACTCGATGAAGGGTCACCCCGATGGGGAGGACGCCTTCGAGAAGGTGCTCTCACAGGTTGAAGGTGATGCGAGCAGGGTCATCGAGAAGATCTATCGCCGGGAGTTGCCGCTTTCTCCCAGTGACCGTGCCATGCTGGCAAGTTTTCTGGTGCTTCAGGTGGTTCGAGGTCCTGACCAACGTCGCAACATGGAGCACATCGCGGCGATGAATGCACGTTTAGAGATCGGATATGGCGGAAAATCGAATGTCAAGGCTTGGATCGGGCGTCAATACGGATTGGAAATCACCGATGACCAAGCTTCAGATATCTGGGACGAGGCAACTCAGCCAGGCGGTCCTCCGATCAGGTTGTCGCCACACAGTCACGTCAAGCAGATGCTCGAACTGCTCGACGAACTCTTCCCAATGGTAGTCGGTCGCCCGCTATCGATCGTCTATTTCGATAAGAGATCGCTGATCACGTCAGACGTACCGGTAAGCCTAATTCGAGAACGCGACGATGACGACGACGCTTTCGAGGGCGTTGGCTTTGCGACAGCCAAGGGGATCGCCTTGCCCATCAGTCGTAAGATCGGAATCATCTTCGGCGACCCTTTTGCTTTACCCGATCCACAAATCGAAGAGGTAGCGACAGGTCGTTTCGATAGTGTCCAGGTCGGCACGACTGTCCATGAGAAGTTTTTCAATCTTCATACATCTGACTCTGCATCAATGTGGCTCTACCACCACCCAGACGATGAGCGGTTTGTACCCGCAGACTTACCGCAACCGAGACCGCTCTCGCTCGAAATGATTGGCGGTCCCGAGGCGTTCTCGGGTGAGCCTCTGTTCAGCACCTCGACCAACGCAGAGGGCGACCGACCAGACGACGACCACTGACAGAAGACGCCTCCATCCTCTTGCGAGGCGTGAGAAGCACCCATCGTCCGTCAGAGCCTCCACATCTTCCCAGTGAAGGGCTGCCCATCGCGGTCAAGAAGCTTGACGAACTCAACCTTCGAACCGATCCCAGCGTCCTTCGCAGCCTGACGAACCTTACGAGCGAACGCCTCACTCTTCATCACGTAGATGATCTTCTTGAACTGTCTGTCCTGGGCGTAGGCGGTCATCACCTGTCTCAACTCTTTCGGAGACTTTCCTGAGATCTCCACCTCGACGGCGAACGAGACAGGATCAGCACTCGTCCTCAGGTGCTCACGATTGATCACGAAGTCAGGGCGGTGGGTCTTGCCGGTGCCCTTGATATCCACCGGAACCCAGAGCGACGGGTAGATCGTGGCGAGATCAGACCATGCGATCTTGCCCGACTCAGCGGCTCTGTAGGCGTCACGGAGTACGGAGACAGCCATCACGGACGGCGAACTCAGCGTCGGAGTCGGTGTGGACAACCCTGATGCGCGCCGTCTTTATGAGCGTCTCGGCTATCGCGGCACAGGCGAGATCACGACCAGGACGTACCGCTATGTCGATGCCGACGGTGAGCATGAGGTGACCGAGACCGACGAGCGGCTGAGCAAGCGGCTGGCGTGAGCATCGAGGTTCATTGTCACCGCGTAGACGGAGCGCAACACGGTGGAGTTCCGCGACAGCTGAGTACCTCGATAGGTAGCCGAAGATGGCTACCGCTGGGTATACTGTTCTGTATGAGCATGACGACCATCAAGGTGTCCACCCAGCTCAGGGATCGCATCAATCGTGACGCGCAGGAGCGGGGGCTTCCGGCTGCGGGGTTGATCGAGAGTTTGCTCGACGCGTATGAGCGTCGACGTCGCATGGAGTCGTTCGGCCGGGCGTTTCGTGGTGCTGATGCCGAGTACTGGGATGAGTTCGCGTCGTGGGATCTCGCCGTAGGCGCACTGCCCGATGAAGTCTGAGCTTCGCCGGGGCATGGTGGTGTGGGCCGAACTCGACCCGGTTCGTGGTCGGGAGCAGGCTGGTCGAAGGCCTGCACTGGTGGTGGCGAGCGACCAATACCTGGAGCAGGCGGATACCCTCGCGATCATTGTTCCTTGCACGACTCGCGACCGTGGGTGGCCGAACCACGTGAGGCTCAAGGGGAAGAACCTGAACGTGCCCGGCGAGACGTATGCCATGACTGAGCAGTTACGCACCGTCACGCGAGAACGTCTGTTCGAGTTCGCTGGAATGATCGACGTCGGGACGATGCGCGAAGTCGATGGGTGGTTGCGGGATTTCCTGGCCTTGCCGTAGTTCTCGCGAGCAGGACGGTGACGTGGTGGAGTTGAGGGCAGGACTAACGACTGGGGGCAAGAAGTGAGTCAGCGAGCTTCGCTTGTTCTCTCAGGCGGCTACGGAGATCGAGTGTGGCTGTCGGTCGCGGAGTGGGAGACCTACCGGCTGCGGGTCGCTGTTCGGTATCCGCAGAAGGTTCGTGCGAAGGTGATTGCGCGCGATGGGGAGCGTTGCTCGATCTGTGGCGGCGAACGTGATGACAGCGGCACCCGCCCAATCCAACTGGCTCACCGAGTGCCATTCAAGCTTGGCGTGGTCGACTGGGGCCTCACGCCGGACTGGTTGGACGGCGTAGATAATCTCTGCTTGGCCCATCGAGGCGCTTGCAACGACGAGGCCGAACTGAAAACCGCTCAAATTCCCGCGCATCTTCGTAGTTTGGGATTGAATATCGACGACAGCCCGGCGTTGTCGAGCGGACTGGTTGCCGTCAGATCGGATATGGGCGGCGACATCGTCGAGTTCCGGTTTAGCGTGTAGAGAACTATCGGCCGCTAGACGATGACGATCGGAGCGCCCCGCGGATTGGGAACGCGATTTCCGAGGACGGTCTCCGCAACTTCTTCGAGTGAGTGGTCGACAACCTTGATCTGTGGGTTTACGAGATCGTAGACGCGGGCCGCGAGCGCGCCGGACAGTAGAGTCCGTTCGTATCCATCGTCGTCAAATGTGTCCGCCACGCCGTCAATCCGAAAGAGACCGATGGCAAATCCGGAGACAGAGGCAACGAGCCAGCCGGTGGCGCAGACGGTATCGATCGGCCCGCCCCACCACCCGAGCGAGGCGGCTTCGAGGATCCGGTCGTTGTCATGGCGCGCATGGCCGATCCGTCGTTCGCCGTCCCACGTTGGATCACCGAGCCGCAGCACCGGGACCCCGCCCGAGACCACCGGCCGACTCGCCAATCTCTCCGCCTCGCCGAGCGTTGGAGTGATGTACGCGGCGCGTTTGAGCCGTTCGATGGGATGGCGGCCGAGGCCAAGAATCTCTCCAGCTTGCGCTGCCGTTATCGCGAGGTTGGTTTTGATGGCGCCGAGGTCTGGCGCCTGCTCACTGTTCATGTCGCTCCATTTCGCGAGAGTGCGGAGGGTGGGCGTGGCGCCCACCCTCCGCAGAACTGTCCTAGGCGGCGTCGCCCAGGGCGACGCGCACGACGTCCTCGGCGGTGAGGCCGATGGCCTCCACCAGATCAGCGAGGTCATCGAGCGTCATGATTTCCGCCCGCTCCGGCCACTGCTCGCGCGCAGCGCGCGCGGCCGTGGTGATGATGATCACGTGGCGGGTGTGCCGAGCGATCTCCGCGAGCTGGGACGTTGGCGTCTCGCCGCCGTAGCGGCCGACGTTGACTTGCGATCGCGTCTTCACCTCGATGCCGAGATCGGCGATCGCCTCGTCGTCGCTGAAGATCTCGACGTCGGCGCGGCCGTGACGGCCGTGGCGAACTGCCGTGCGCGCATGCGTGAGGAGGCCGTCGAACGCGCCGCGCTCTGCGGCGGCGCGCACCGTGTCCTCGATGAGCGCCTCGCGGCCGGAGGTGGAGCGGAGGATCTGAGACAGCGATGTAGTCATGGAAGAGCCCTTCAATGGACGCGGCCTGCGCCACGTGTCGGTCGCCGAATCGTCGGCATGCGCGCAACGATAGGCTGTCGGACGCGAGAGTGTCAATAGACCATCTGGTACCATTTCCTTGTACAATTGACTCGACTGAGGGGGTCGTGGCCATGTCCATCAGCGCAAGTGAGGCGCGCAAGACCTTGTTTCCGCTCATCGAGCGCGTGAACGATGACCGCGATGTCGTTGAGATCGTCTCCCGCAAGGGCAACGCTGTCCTCATGTCGGCCGACGACTACGCCGCGTGGCAGGAGACCGCCTACCTGTTCCGCTCGCCGACCAACGCCCGTCGGCTGCTCGACGCCTACGACCGTGCCCGTGCCGGGAAGACGGAGCATCACGACCTCGATCGCGCGGTCGAGGGAGCCTGAGTGCGCCTGGTCTGGGACACGCTGGCGTGGGACGACTACACGCACTGGCAGACGGCCGACCGTAAGACTGTGAAGCGGATCAACACCCTGATCGATGCCTGTCTGCGTGACCCGTTCTCGGGGATAGGTAAGCCCGAGCAACTCAAGTACGGTGCGGAGGGCGCGTGGTCGCGTCGGATCACCGACGAACACCGGCTGGTGTACCTCGTCGATGGCGAGGACCTGGTAATCCTGCAGGCCCGCTACCACTACTGAGGCAGGTGGGCATCCAGGCCTTGGCCGCTGCCCGACGGGCGTACGGTGCTGGAGCCTCCTCGCGCTGCTCACTGCTCGTTACGGCACTCGTCGCGCCGTGGAGTTCCGGTTTAACGTCTAGCGTCATTGACGCGTTCCGTTATCCTCTGCTTGCGTGATCAGGTCGTTCGGGAACAAGGACACCGAACGGTGGCACTCAAGGGTGACCGAGCCGGACAACACAGCATCAGGATCAACGACCAGAAGCGGATCTGCTTCGTGTGGGCAGACGCCGGACCGGGGGAGGTGGAGATCGTTGGCTACCACTGACAGGATTGCGTCGATCCATCCCGGTGAGGTCCTCATGGAGGACTTCATCGAGGGCTTTGGTATCACGCAGAACAAGCTCGCGGTGTCGATCGGAGTTCCTCCGCGCCGGATCAACGAGATCGTGCACGGCAAGCGGGGATCTCGGCGGGCACCGCTCTGAGGCTCGTGAAGTTCTTCGGTACATCTGCGGGGTTCTGGCTCAACCTGCTGGGCCACTACGAGCTCGACCGCGTCGAGGACGCGGCGGGGGACCAGATCGCGCAGATCACGCCCCTGCGGGTCGCATGAGCGATTCCGCCGACGCTCGCTGTCGTCGGCCCTGATGAATCTGTCGAAACGCATTCAGATATGCCGAACGGAGCTCGAGGGGCGTGGTCGCGGCGCATCACCACTACTGAGCCAGCTCGCCCTATGCGCGGGCACGTGGTGGAGTTCCACCGTCGCGGCAGGCGCAGCATCCGCGCGAACGCGCAGAGGCGTCTCCGTGTTGCCGTGGGGTTGTCGTCGGCGCTGACCCGACCATGATCTAGTGAGTCCATGTCGAACCTGATGAGCGTTCCGGCCGTGAGGGATCTGCCCCGGCTCGCTGCTGAGCTGAGCGACTGGCAGTCTGACCGCGCGGTTCCCCAGCTCCACCCCGGGGACCTCGGGTGGCACTCGCTCGTCGGGCCGGCGAGGACCGCGGCCGACCTGCGCGTGTGGGCACGCGACGGGGAGACGGTTGCGTTGGCGATGCTGGACGGGCCTGACCTGGTGCGCATGGCGATCGATCCGTCGGCGCACGACGACGACGAGCTGGCGCGGCAGATCGGCTCGGATGTCAGTGATCCTGATGCGGGAGTCCTGGCGGCCGGAGAAGCGGCGATCGAGGCCCGAGGCGCCCGCAGCCTGCGAGGGTTCCTGGCGCATGCCGGGTGGACCGCAGCCGAACCGTGGACCCCGTTTCGCCGCGACCTCTCTCGGCCGATCGACAGGGGACCGGCGGACCGAGCGGACATCCGGGTGGAGGCCGCTGGCCCGGACCGGGCGGAGGCCTGGGTCGCAGTGCACTGGTCGGCCTTCAAGGGAACCCCGTTCCGCGACGTGGACAGACGGCGTGTGCTGGGGCGCTGGAGGACCATGGCCGACGGGCCGTTCGCGCACCTGGCGCGGCATCTGATCGCGGTCGATCGAGACGACCGTGCGGTTGCCGTCACGACGGTCTGGAGCGCCGGCCCCGGCCGCCCCGGGCTCATCGAACCCATGGGCGTCCACC
>JBQGOU010000005.1:13269-28508 GCA_052086865.1 Cellulomonadaceae bacterium | reverse complement strand
AACCACGCAGACCGACGAGACAACAGCAGCTACGAGGAAGGTCGGACGTCCCAGAGCGCCCATCCGTGCGCAGGAATCGCCTCGTGCGGCGCGCCGGACGAGGCGAGCAGCAGCTCGCCGTCGGGCGTGAACGGATGCTCCTGGTCGCCGAGGTTGAGGCCGACGACGATCCGGTGCCCGCCCTCGGCGACCTCGTACACGACGCACTCGTTCGTGAGCTCGAGCGTGCGTGTGCGAGCGCGGTGCAGCCACGGGTGGCGCCGGCGCAGGCCGATCAGGGCCTGGTGCGCGCTGAGCACCGACGCCTCCGCGGGGTCGAGCACGCCGGGGCCGCCGAAGGGGAACTCGGGCCGGACAGCGTCATCCCCGCCGAACCGCTCCTCCTTGACCCCGCGCCATCCGAGCTCGTCGCCGGCGTACACCGAGGGCGTCCCGCCGACCGTGAACAGGACCACCAGCGCATGCACCAGATGCCTCGGATCGGCGATCTGGCTGGCGATCCGCGTGACGTCGTGGTTGCCGACGAAGGTCATCGGAACGAACGTCTCGAGGAACTCGTCGTGCCGGTCCAGGGCCCAGGCGAGCTCGAAGAGGTTGCGGTCGTTGATCGCGCTCCAGATCGCCTTCCACAGCTCGTACTGTGTGAGCGAGTCGAGGCCGGAGGCGGCCACGATGCCGGCGTAGTCACCGTGGATGACCTCGCCGACGAACCAGGCCTCAGGCTGGGCGGCGCGCACCCGCGGCAGCACCGCCGTCCAGAACGACGGGGGAGTCGCATATGCGGCGTCCAGCCGCCACCCGTCCGCACCGCGGGCGAGCCAGCGGATCATCACGTCCACCACGTAGTCGACGACCGCGGGAGTCTCGTGGTTCAGCTCGACCAGCCCGCGATGTCCCTCGAAGGTGCGGTAGCCGTCGCTGTCCGGCACGAACCAGGACGCCGCGGCGCTGCTCGGGCCGTCCGCAAGCGCCCGCCGGTACATCGGGAAGTCGGTTCCGACATGGTTGAACACTCCGTCGAGCAGCACCCGAAGCCCGCGGGAGTGCGCCTCGTGCACCAGATGCTCGAAGTCGACCTCGGTGCCCAGGCGGGGGTCGATCCGGGTGTGGTCCACGGTGTCGTAGCCGTGGGTGCTCGAGTCGAACACGGGGCCGAGCGCAATGCCCGAGGCGCCGAGCTCGACGGCGTGGTCGAACCAGGTCACGATCCGCCGGAGCCGGTGTTCCTCGGGCCCCGGAGCCGGCTCCGCCGGGTACGCCCCCACGAAGCCCAGCGGATACACCTGCCACCACACCGCATGGCGCACCCACGACGGCTCCTGGTGGCCGCCAGGTTCGCCCTGCTGCCCGGCGGGCTGCTGCGCGTTCATCGCACCGCCCCCGCCGTGTCGTGCGCCGGCGTACCGGTCGTACCGGCTTCCTGCGCGCGCAGGTCGGCGACGCACACCTCGACGACGGCGGCGAGGGCGCGCGCCACGTCCGCGGGAGGAAGCGTCGGGGGCACGTGCACGAATCCGGCGCGCACGCCGGGGTGTCCGGCGGTGGTCCGCATGAGCCGGTAGAAGACCTCGTTGCACACGTACCGGCCGGCGTCGGCTGAGATCCCGGCGGGCACTCCGGCGCGCCGGGCCGCCGCCACCGCAGCGGTCAGTGGCAGTGTGCTCGCATAGGATGCGGGACCGCCGGTGACGATCGGTTCCTGCCGCGGCTGGCGACCCGCGTTGTCGGCGATCCGCGCGTCGATCTGGTTCACGGCGACCTGCTCCGGGGTGACCTGGGTGCGCCGGGCCGCGACGCCCGTCGCGATCACGAGGCCGGGCAGGTGCTCCGCCACCAGGGCATCGAGCTGGTCGGCCGCGCGCGTGAACTCGACGGGCAGCTCCGCGATGACCACCCGATGGGCGGGCAGCAGGGCGGGTACGAGACGTACCGCACGCCACGAGGGGTTCTCGGCCGCGCCGGCAAAGGGTGCGAAGCCAGTGAGCAGGATAGTGGGGGACACGGTTCCCACCCTAGTGAGTCTGGCGTCGCCCGCCCTGCGCAGCCGTGCCGTGCCCGACGTCGTCCGCACCGTCCAGCGCAGCCTGTTCGCCGGCGTGGCGGCGCCACAGGGTGGCGGCGAACCACAGCTCGTGTCGCGCCCGCGGGTCCTGGAGGTCGGTGCCGAGCAACGACTCGATCCGCGCGAGGCGTCGGCGCACCGTGTGCCGGTGCACGCCGAGCGCATGGGCCGACGCCTCGATTGCACCGTCGTGGTCGAGCCAGGTCGTCAGCGTGTCCAGCAGCATCCGGGAGCCGGGCCGGACCAGCTCGCCCAGCACGATGCCGGCGTACGCGCGAGACGGCTCGGGATCGAAGAGGTCCAGCAGCGACAGGCCCGGCTCGAGCGCACCGGCTGCGGTTCCGGGGTCGCGGCGCGCCCGGGCGACGATCGCCGCACCGGCCGCCGCGTGCCGCGCCTGGACGATGTCCTCCCACCGTGCCGGGGACGAGGCCCCGCACACGACGGGGTAGGTGGTCTGCAGGCGAGCAGCGAGCTCGTCGGCCTCGCGGGCTCCGACGACGAGCCACAGGTGGCCGTCGCACTCCCCGAAGGCGACTGCGGACCGCGGCGCTCCGGCGCTGCGGTGCAGTGGCACCAGGTCGGCCTGGACCGTGTTCAGCGCGGCCGGCTCGCCCGTGACGCAGACGACGGCGAACGGTTCGAGGGGCAGCCCCGACCACAGGTCCCGGGACACGGCACGCACCAGCCGGACGTGGCCGCGCAGCAGCTCATCCATCATGACCGCGCGCAGGTGCCGCATCGCGGCGTCGTTCGCCTCGGCCCGTGAGACGGAGACGGCGAGCATGCTCGTGGCCAGGAGCGGGACTGCGGAGGCGAGCGGGTCGTCGACCGAGCGGGTACCGGTGACGAACACCCCGAGTGGCACACCGCGAGGTGTGGTCACGTCGTAGGCGCACATCTCCGTCTCGCCCTCCTCGACGAACGTCGCCTGACGCCCGGAGGCCACATGGGCCGAGAACGTCCCGAGGGCCGTGGCCCGAGCGGCGAGGTGCGAGAGCTCGACGACGGTTCCGGCCGGGTCGACGAACGCGGCCCAGCCCCCGATGAGCTCCGCGGTCCTGGCCACGACGGAGCGGACGACGTCGGTGGTCGCCGCGGCCGCGATGAGCCGACGCTGCGCGGCGTGGGTGCGCCGCAGCCGGGCGTTCTCCTCCTCGGCCAGAGCCCGCGACACGGCCTTGGTGATCGCGGAGAACGGCAGCTCGATCGGGATCTCGATGACGACCAGCTCGTGCCGCTGGGCGGCGGCGACCAGGGCGGCCGGAACACCGGCATGGCGCACCCCTGTGCCGAAGGCGAGTGCCACCGTGTCGCTGTCCGCGAGGCGACGCACATAGGTGTCGTAGGCGGCAGCGAGCTCGACGGGGCTGACCACGCCTTCCTGGGGCAGCCCGATCCCCGTGGTCAGGAGGATCTCGTCCGGCTCGGCGAAGCTCGTCGGATCGGGCAGCTCGCTCTGGTGCGCCCAGCGCACGGGCTGGTCGAGCGCGCCGGGCACCCCCGGATGGACCAGGCGCAGGCCCAGGTCCTGGCGGGCGAGAAGGGCGGCGACGGACATGGCCATGCGAGCATGGTGACACGGGGTGCGCCCCGATGGACGATCCGTCTCGGCAGATGCTCCATCACGGACCGTTGTCTGCTGGTAGACCCGTGCAAGGCTGGCGGCACGCCACCGGGGTCGCCGGTCCTCCGGCGGCCCGCACCACGTCCGAGGAGTCCATCCATGGTCACGCTCGCCCAGTACCGGCCCTACCTCAGCCCCGCGCTCGCCAAGGCGACCGACCTGGTCGTCACGAGCGGCAGCGGCAGCTACCTCACCGACGTCGACGGACGGCGGTTCCTGGACTTCGTGCAGGGCATCGCCGTCAACGCGCTCGGACACTGTCACCCGCGTGTTGTGCATGCCGTGCAGGAGCAGGCCGCGCAGCTGCTCACCGCATCGTTCAACATGGTCAACTACCCCACGACGCTCGAGCTCGCCCGGCGTATCGCCGAGATCGCGCCCGGACAGCTCGGCAGCACGTTCTTCTCCAACGGCGGCGCCGAGGCCGTCGACGGCGCGATCAAGCTGGCCCGGGCGGCGACGCGGCGGCCCGCGATCATCGCGTTCAAGGGCTCCTTCCACGGCCGAACCATCGGCGCCACGAGCGTCACCGCGTCGAACTCCAAGTACCGCAAGCACTACGAGCCGCTCATGGGTGGCGTGCACTTCGCCACCTACCCGTCGGCCGACCTGTGCCCGCCCGGCTTCGACGAGGACCAGCGCACCGAGTTCGCACTTGCGGAGCTCCAGCGTCTGTTCGACTACGTCGTCGCCCCGGAGACGGTGGCCGCGATCCTCATGGAGCCGATCCAGGGCGAGGGCGGGTACGTGGTGCCCACCCGCGAGTTCGTCCAGGCCATCCGGGCGGTCTGCGACGAGCACGGCATCCTGCTGATCTTCGACGAGATCCAGGCCGGCTACGGCCGCACGGGCCAGATGTTCGCCTCGGAGCACTTCGACGTCGTGCCGGACATCATGACCCTCGGCAAGGCGATCGCCGGCGGGGTCCCGATGAGCGCCGTCGTCAGTACGCCGGACATCATGTCGAGCTGGCTGCCCGGCATGCACGGCGGCACCTTCGGGGGGAACCCGGTCGCGGCGGCCGCTGCCCTCGCCGTCCTCGACGAGTTCGAGGAGAACGACGTGCTCGGCAACGCCCAGCGCCAGGGCGCCTACCTGGCCGAGCGCCTGCGGGAGCTCGCGGCCGCCCACCCGGTCGTCACGGACGTTCGTGGTCTGGGGATGATGCTGGCGATCGAGCTGAACCACACCGACGGCCGTCCCGGCGGAGACCTGGTCCAGGCCGTGCAGCGCGACTGCTTCGAGCACGGCCTGCTGATCCTCAGCTGCGGGGTCAAGGGCAACGGCATCCGCATCGCCGCACCGCTGAACGTGACGCGGGCCGAGCTCGACGAGGGCCTCGACATCCTGGACGCCGCACTCGACCGTGCCGACGTGCTCTGAGCCGCGCCACCCCCGCTCCCATTGCACCGACCCGCCCGAGAGGACGACCGATGACCGCACCGACCGTCGTGTACTTCAACATCTCCGACACCCTCGACTACGAGCGACACCTCCTCGCCGACTGGGGCCTGTCCGAGGCCCTGACACTCGTCGACGTCAAGGCTCCGGACAACGAACCCGCCACCTTCCTCGAGGCCGCCCGGGACGCGGACGGAGTCGTCGTCGAGTACTTCGAGCTCACCGGTGACGTGATCGCCCGGCTGCCGCGTCTCAAGGTCGCGGCCGTGCAGGCGATCGGCTCGAGCAACATCGACGCAGAGGCCGCAACCGCCGCCGGGGTCTGCGTGACCAACGCCCCCGGCTTCTGTGTCGAGGAGGTCGCGCTGCACACCGTCGGGCTCCTGATCGACCTGGTCCGCAAGATCAGCTACCTCGACCGCCGTGTGCGGGCGGGGGAGTGGGAGCCGCTCAGCGGACCGATCCCGCACCGGGTGACCGGCAAGACGATGGGCCTGGCCTTCTTCGGCGCGATCCCCCAGGGCATGGTCCCGCTCCTGACCGCCATGGGCCTACGCATCGTGGCCTGGGCGCCCACCAAGTCGGCCGAGTTCCTCGCGGAGTTCGGGGTCGAGAAGGCCGAGACCCTCGACGCTCTGCTCGAGCAGTCCGACGTCGTGTCGTTGCACACCCCGCTCCTGCCGCAGACGCACCATCTGATCGGGGCGCGCGAGCTCGCCCTGATGAGACCCGACGCCTACCTCATCAACACCGCCCGCGGGAAGGTCGTCGACGAGCCGGCGCTCGTGGCCGCCCTGCGCTCAGGCCAGATCGCGGGGGCTGGCATCGACGTGATCGAGGACGAGGACTCCGAGCAGACCGAGCTGAGGACCCTCGAGAACGTCGTCATCACCCCGCACGCCGCCTTCCTGTCGGAGGAGTCCTTCCTCGAAGCGCGCGAGATCGCGCTGCGCCAGCTCGTCCAGCGACTGGTGGAGGGCCGCCGGCCGCAGAACCTCGTCAACCGCGACGTGGTGTGGGAGACGCAGCGGTGAGGGCCGCCGTCTACCACGCCCCGGGTCGCGTCGAGCTCGACGAGGTCGCAGACCCCGTCCTGGTCGACCCGACGGACGCCATCGTGCGGATCGAGGCCGCCGGCGTGTGCGGCTCCGACCTGTGGACCTACCGGGGCCAGAGCTCGGCAGCACTCGGTTCCCGCATCGGGCACGAGTTCGTCGGCACGGTCGTCGAGGTCGGCGCGCAGGTGCGGGACGTCGCCGTCGGCCAGTGGGTGATCGCTCCCTTCCGCTTCAGCGACGGCACCTGCGCCTTCTGCCGCGCGGGCCTGCCGAGCTCGTGTCTGCACGGCGGTTTCTGGGGCCGCGACACAACCGACGCGGGCCAGGGCGAGTACGCCAGGGTGCCGTTTGCGGACGGCACCCTGGTGCCCGTCGCGGGTGGAGCGCCCGACGCCGCGCTCGTGCCGAGCCTGCTCACCCTGACCGATGTCATGGGCACCGGCTACCACGCGGCCCTGCGTGGCGGGGTCGGGCCCGGATCGACGACTGTCGTCGTCGGCGACGGAGCCGTCGGCCTGTGCGCGGTGGTCGCGGCCCGCCACCTGGGGGCGGAACGCGTCATCGTGCTCGCCAGCTCCCATTCCGACCGGCGGCACATGGCCGAACGTCTCGGAGCGACCGACCTGGTCACCACCCGTGGGCCCGAGGCCGTTGCACAGGTGCGCGAGCACACCGGGGGCCTCGGCCCCGACCAGGTGCTCGAGTGTGTGGGGACCGCGCAGTCCTTCGACACGGCGCTGGCCGCGGTCCGTCCGGGCGGCGTCGTCAGCTACGTCGGCCTGCCGCACGGAGTGAACGTCGAGCTGGCGAAGCTCTTCGGCACCAACGTGACGATCACGGGGGGCATCGCGCCGGTCCGGGCCTACGTGCCCGAGCTGCTGCCGCTCGTCCTGGACGGAGTCATCGAGCCTGGCCAGGTCTTCACCTCGCACCTCGCCCTTGCCGACATTGCCACGGCCTACCACCTGATGGACTCGCGCCAGACGATCAAGACCCTGCTCACACCAGCAGGCTGAACCACCAGCCGACGCGCAGTGCGCGGTCGTCCGACGTGAAATGCCGTCGGAATCTTTGCCGCGCCATTTCTCGTCTTTAGGCGCCACGTACTCCGCAGTATTCCCGGAACGCAGATGTTGCGGCCCGGAAACACAGAAGCAACACGTGCCGCCTATTGTCGAAGTATCCCCAAAGAAGCCGTGACCCGCTCGCGATCGAGGTCCGAGCATGCCCGACTCACCTGGAGGAGGTGAACGATGGTCGAGATCATAGCGGTCCTGACGGGCCTGCCGATGACCATTCTCATCACGGCCGGAGCGTTTGCCATCGGTCTTGTCCTGGCTCTACCTGTTGCTTTTATGCGCTCGTCCAGGCATGCGATCCTGCGGATTCCCGGACGCGGTCTCATCGACCTTTTCCGGGGCATTCCACCCATCGTGTGGTTGCTCATGCTGTATTTCGGGATCAGCCTCGGCGCCGTCCGCCTGACCGCTGTCCAGGCGGGAGTTCTCGGCCTCGGACTGGTCTCCGCCGGATACCTTGCGGAGATCTTCCGCGGGGGGGTGCTGAGCATCCCGCGGGGCCAGTTCGAGGCGGCGCAGGCCCTCGGCCTGTCGGGGAGCACGCGGTTTCGGCGCGTGGTGGCCCCCCAGGCGCTGCGGTCCATGCTGCCGGCCACTGCGACGTACCTGATCGGGTTGATCAAGGACTCGTCGATCGCGTCGACCATCGGCGTGGCCGAGATGGTGTTCGCAGCCAACTCGGTTGCCCGGCAGGAGTCCTCGGGCATCACCGCCTTCGTCGTGGCTGCCGTCTTCTACATCCTGCTCAGCATCCCGCTCGCGGTGCTGGCGCGCAGGCTCGAGACCCGGCTCGAGAAGGCAGGTGCGCGATGACCTGGTTCGACGTGTGGGTGGAGTACGCGCCCCAGCTCCTGGACGGCTTGCGGGTGAGCCTCGCCCTCACCGGAATCACGCTGGTGCTGGGCATCCCGTTCGGCCTGCTGCTCGCGCTCGGTACGTCAGCCCGCCTGGTGGCCGTCCGCTACCTGACCCTCGCAGTTGTGGAGGTCGGACGCGGCGCACCAGCGCTCGTCGTGCTCTACCTCGTCTACTACGGGCTGCCGTCCACGGGTCTGACGCTCTCCGCCTTCGCCTCGGCGTGCGCCGGCCTGACGTGGACGACGGGCGCCTACACCAGCGAGTACATCCGCGGCGGGCTGAAGGCCGTGCCGCAGGGAACCATCGAGGCCGCCGCCGCGCTGTCCATGGGCCAGCGCGACACGCTGCGACACATCATCCTGCCCCAGGGGATGCGCATTGCCATCCCCTCCCTGATGGGTTTTGCCATCCAGCTGTTCCAGATGACGTCTCTGACGTACTCGATCACGGTGCGCGAACTCACCTCCATGGCGTACTCGATCGGGACCCAGACCTTCCAGTTCCTGGCGATCTTCGCCTTCGCCGGCCTGCTCTACGCGATCGTCACGATTCCGGCGAGCTGGCTCATGAACGTCCTCGAGCACCGCATGTCCGCCCGGCACTGAGCGGGCGGGCACCTACCCCACCAAGGAGACCATCGATGACCATCTCACGCCGCACCCCCGCACTCCTGGCGCTGGGCGCCCTCACGGTCGGATCCCTCGCCGCCTGTGGCTCGGACTCCGCGTCCACAGTCGATGCGAGCTGTACGCCCACCCATACGTTCGACACGATCGCCGACGGCAAGCTGACCGTCTCGGCGCCCGAGTTCCCACCCTTCTCCAGCGTGTCGGGGAGCACAGGTAAGGGTATCGACGCCGACATCGTCTCGGCGATCGCCGAGAAGGAGTGCCTGGAGGTCAGCTACCTGTCCACCACCTACGCGGCCGCCATCCCTGCCGTGCAGTCCGGCCGTGCCGACCTTGCCATCGGCGACTACTACCGCACCGCGGCACGCGCCGAGGTGGTTGCGCTGACCGACGCGATCTACTTCGACCAGATGGCCGTGATCTCCGCCGACGGTCTCGACACGATCGCCGGGATCGAGGACGCCAAGGTCGGCACGGTCGACGGGTACCTGTGGCTTGAGGACATGCAGGCCATCCTCGGCGACAACCTGTCCGTCTACCCGAGCAACGTCGAGATGAAGGCCGACCTCGAGGCGGGGCGGATCGACGTCGGCCTCGACTCCTACGCCGTGGCCGCGATCGCCTTCGAGGGCACGGACTTCACGACCGAGGTCGTCCAGCCGGACGAGCGGGTCGCCGCATCCCTCGAGCCGGCGCAGACCACTCTGCCGCACACCAAGGACAACACCGCGCTGACCGAGGCGTTGAACGCCGACATCGCCCGCGCGCTGGCGCTCGACCCGCAGGTGATGCTGTTCGACGAACCGACGTCGGCGCTCGATCCCGAGCTGGGGCTCGATGTCCTCGCGGTCATGCGAGAGCTTGCCGAGAGCGGGATGACCATGATCGTCGTCACCCACGAGATGGGCTTCGCCCGCGACGTCGGCGACCATCTCGTCGTCATGGCGGACGGCGGGATCATCGAGGAGGGCAACCCGGACCGGATCATGACGGAACCGGCCCATGAGCGCACGCGCCGCTTCCTGCGCGCAGTGATCGACCGGTGAACGACCAAGGAGTGAGCATGGCCCAGACCGTCAGCGTCGGATCGAGCGTCGCGGCATACAGTCACGCCACCATCGTGGGGGACCTCGTGTTCACCTCGGGGGTGACCTCGCACGACCTGGACACCGGGGAGGTGCTCGGCACGACTGTCGAGGAGCAGACCGAGCTCGCGCTCGGGCTGCTGGAGCGGATCCTCACCGCGGCGGGCTCATCCCTCGCCGACATCCTGCAGATCCAGGTGTTCCTGGCCGACATCGACACCGACTACGCAGGCTTCGACGCCACCTACCGCAGGCTCGTGCCCGCCCCGTTTCCCCCTCGGGCGACGGTCGGGTCGACCTTGCCGGGCTACCGGGTCGAGATGATCGCCGTCGCTGCGCGCTCCGGCGCCTGACACGTACGCAGCACTGTTGCACGCACCGCACTGGCACTCAGGCAGCACCAACGCACACGTAGCGAGGAGAAGCGGGATGAGGATCGTCGTCGTCGGCGCCGGTGTCGTGGGTCTGGCCGCCGGCTATCAGCTGACCAAGGACGGCCATGACGTGACCGTCGTGGACGCAGGGGAGTTCGGGCAGGGCCCCTCCTACGGGAACGCGGCCCTCGTGACCGATGTCCTGTCCTTCCCCGTGCCCGCGCCCGGGTCGGTGAGCACTGCTGCGCTGTCCCTGGGCCGGCCTGGCTCCGCCATCGATGTGGCGGTGCGTCCCGAGCCCGGCTACATCGACTTCCTCCTGCGAATGGCGCTCGCGACGCGGCCCAAGGCCTTCGCCCTCGGCACCGTGGCCCAGGAGGTGCTCTCGCGCACCACCATGGCGCTGTTCGACGCGTACACCGCCGACGGCCTGGTCTTCGAGGAGCACCGCAAGGGGTCGCTGCACGTGTACGAGACCGCCGCCGAGTACGACGCGGCGATGGCCGTCTTCGACGCCTTCCCGGACATCCGCGCGCGCATCACGCCGCTGGGCTCGTCGACCGAGGTGACCGCGATCGACCCTCTGATCGACCCGCGCTACCGCTACGGGTACCACGCCCCGAACGACCGGCAGGTCGAGCCTGTCTCCTTCATGACCGCGCTGGTAGGGCGGCTGCGCGAGACGGGCCATGAGGTTCTCGAGCACACCCGGGTGCTCGACTTCCTGCGCTCGGGTCAGGCTGTCACCGGTGTGGTCACGACGTCGGGCGTGCTCGACTGCGACGGCGTCGTCGTGGCCGCGGGGGTCGCGTCGCGGGGCCTGACCAGGACGCTCGGCTTCGCCCTGCCGCTGAGCTCCGGCGGCGGCTACTCGGTCGACGTGACCGTGCCCGAGGACCGCAAGCCCGCTGCGAGCGTCCTGACCGCCTGCACCCACATCGCGGTCACGCCGCTGGACCGGGGGTTGCGCGCCTCGAGCGGCATGATCATCGGCCAGCGATCGCCTGTCGTAAGCCCTGCGCGGATCACTCGCCTGCTCGAGGCGGTGACGGATCTGTACCCGAGCGTGCCGCTCGACGGCGCGGGGGAGGCGTGGGCGGGGCTGCGGCCCATGTCCGCCGACGGCGTCCCGATCATCGGCCTGGTCCCCGGTACCTCGAACGCCTACGTCGCCACGGGGCATGCGATGCTCGGTCTGACGTACGCGCCGTCGACGGCCAAGGTCTTGTCCGACCTCATCGCCGGAGGCGACGTCCCCGGGGCCTACCGGCTGCTCTCACCCGCGCGGTTCCGGCGTGAGCCTCTGGTCAGGGCGCGGGGCTAGGCGCGACCGGGCGAGCGGGGCGTGTAAGGGATCGGAGCGGACATGACGTGGCAGAACAGGCGGTACGGGCTGCTCGGACCGGGCACGGACGACGCCAGGATACGGGTGGGGCCCGCACAGAACCTCGGCGGTTTTCCGGTGGGAATCGTCTTCATCGAGGACGTGCACTATCCGTACCTGCCCGGCAACGTGTGCAACGGGTGGACCTACGACTTCCCGGTGCGCATGCAGGCCGTCGAGGGACTCACCGTGGCCGAGCTGTTCGCCGCGGGACCGGAGCTCGCCGGACGGATCGTCGACGCAGCGAGGGCCCTGCAGCGACAGGGTGCCCGCGTGATCGTCGGCGGCTGCGGATTCTTCGGCAGCTATCAGCGCGAGGTGGCGGACGCGCTCGACGTCCCCGTCGGGCTCTCGAGCCTGCTGCAGGTGCCGTGGGTGGGTGCGCTGCTCAAGGGCAACGAGCGCATCGGTGTGCTCACGGCCAGCGCGGGGGACCTCACCCCCGCTCTGCTCGCCGCGTGCGGAGTTGCGGATCCAGGCCGGCTGGTGGTGCGGGACCTGGGCGGCGGCCCGGAGTTCTCCGCGATCATCGAGGGGCGCGGGGAGTTCGACAACGCCGTGGTGCGCGCCGAGGTGGTGGCCGCGGCCCGTGACCTGGTCGAGGAAGGCGGCATCGGCGCGATCATCCTCGAGTGCAGCGACATGCCGCCCTATGCGGCCGACGTGCAGGCAGCCACCGGGCTGCCCGTCTTCGACTTCGTCACTCTGATCCGCTGGCTCGCCTCCGCGGTGTCGCAGCGTCCCTACACCGGCTTCCTCTAGGCACCGCCGGTCAGCTGCTGCACCCGCAGTAGGTGCCGACGCTTCGCCGGGACGACGATCGGGGAGCGCCATCGAGAGACCGTAGACCTACGTTCAGGTCCACGGATGACGATGGAGGCGAGATGACTGCCACGGGATTGCTGGATCGCCCGCCGGAAGCGGTTGACACCCGGGTCGTCGAGCTGGCGACGACCCCCCCGCACGCCGCGCGACCTCGGACGCACCGACGTCCGGCGGACGGAACCGGTCGCGGCCGGACGGCCCCCGGCCCCCGGGCGCTGTCGCGCACCGGCATCGCCGCAGGCGCCGTCGTCGGGCTGGTCTCGTTCTCCCCGAGCCTGCTGCCGCGCGAGTGGTGGGTGCAAGGCCTGCTCACGGGCGTGAGCAGCACGAGCCTCCCTCCCTCAACTCCTGACGCCCGGGCCTCGCGTGCAGGCGCGTCAGAGCGTCGGCACGACCTCGTCGCGCACCTGCTTGCGCAGGATCTTGCCGAGCATCGACTTCGGCAGGGTGGTCACGGCCACCACACGCTTGGGCACCTTGTAGGCGGCCAGTGACTGCCGGCAGAAGTCCCGCAGCGCCTGCTCGTCGAGCTCTGCGCCCGGCGCCAGCTCGACGGCGGCGACCACCATCTCGCCCCCACGCTCGAGTGGCTTGCCGACGACGGCGGCGTCGGCGACGCTCGGATGCTTGCGCAGCACCGCCTCGACCTCGCTCGGTGAGACGTTGAAGCCGCCGGTGATGATCAGCTCCTTGGCGCGGTCGACGATCGTCGTGAACCCGTCCGGGTCGACCGTGACGATGTCCCCGGTGCGCAGCCACCCACCGGGCAACAGCGTCTTGGCGGTCTCCTCGGGGTTGTTCCAGTAGCCGCCGAAGACCTGGGGGCCCTGAAGCAGCAGCTCGCCGGGCTCGCCCTGGGCGACCTCGACGCTTGGGTCGTCGGTGTCGACGACCTTCATCAGGGTCGAGGGGAACGGCACCCCGATCGTGCCGGTGCGCCGCGTCGGGTAGAACGGGTTGCCGAGCGCGACGGGGGAGGCCTCCGTCATGCCGTAGCCCTCGACGAGCAGGCCGCTGGTGAGTGACTCCCACAGCTCCACGACGTGGTCGGGCAGGTTCATCGCGCCCGAGATGCAGAACCGGCATGAGGCCAGCGAGACGCCCCTCTCCTTGGCCGCGTTCGCGGTGCGCTCGTAGATGGGCGGCACCGCGCAGTACACGGTGGCGGGGGACTTCTTCATGGCCGTGAGCACGAGGTCGGGGTCGAACATGGGGAACAGCACGAGCATGGCCTGCTTGCGGATCCCGTAGGTGAGGTACAGCGTCATGCCGAAGGCATGGAACATCGGCAGGATGGCGTAGAAGATCTCCTTGCGATACTCCGCGCCGTGCATCCACGCCTCGCCCTGCAGCGCGTTGGAGTACAGGTTGAAGTGGCTGAGCATCGCACCCTTGGGTTGCCCGGTGGTGCCCGAGGTGTACTGGATCGCCGCGAGGTCGTGCACGTCGGGGCCCGGGTGCGCCGGGACGAGCGGCCGGTGACCCAGCAGCTCCTTCCACGTCACCGTGCCGGGAGCCGGAGCGGTCAGCGCGGCGCGCTTGCGGCGCAGCGCGGGCACGGGCAGAGACAGGGCGAGGCGCTGGGCGGGCGGGAAGGCGTCCAGCAGGTTCACGGACACGATGTGGTCGAGGCGGACGTCCGCGGGGAACTCCCGCAGCTTCGCCACGGCCTTGTCCCACGCGACGACGACGCGGGCACCGTGATCCTCGAACAGGTGGCGCAGCTCGGGGGAGGTGTACAGCGGGTTGTGCTCGACCACGACGGCGCCCAGGCGCAGCACCGCGTAGAACGCGACCACGTGCTGGGGGCAGTTCGGCAGCACGATCGCGACGCGGTCCCCGGCGCGCACCCCCAGGGTGCGCAGGCCCTCGGCGGCGCGGGCGACCTGGTCACCCAGCTCGGTGTAGGACGTCCGGCGGCCGAAGAACTCGAGGGCCGGATGGTCACCGCCCTCGGCGACGGAGGTGTCGAGCATGTCGATGAGGGATGTGGTGGGAAGCTCGATCTGCGCCGGGACGCCCGGCTGATAGTTCTTCACCCACGGTGGTGTGTCGGCCATGAACCCATCCTCCCGCCCCGCGAGCGTGCGGATCCACTCGCCGCGCCGCCCCTGACGCAACCGAGGGCCCTGCGAACCCGGTGCGCTCAGCGCGGCGGTGCCTTCGTCGCGGTCGCCAGGAGCGCCAGCACCTCGTCGCAGCGCGGGGCTGCCGTGGATCCGCCGCGGCGCGTGACCGCGATTGCGGCGGCGGCGTTGGCCGTGCGCGCGGCCGCGGCGAGCCCTGCCCCGTGGGAGAGCTCGGTTCCGAGCACTCCGCAGAACGTGTCACCGGCGCCGACGGTGTCGATCGCCACCACCCGTCGCGACCTCGGCGTTCGCCAGGGAGGCGGGCGTGACGCTCACGCCGGTGCCGTTCGACGGCGGGGCGCCCGCAGTCGCCGCAGCGGTCGGCTCGCAGGTCGACGCCGTGGTTGCGGGCGCCGGCGAGGTCGCTCAGGCGAACACCGACGGCACGCTGCGCGCGCTGGCCGTGTTCAACGACGAGGCGCACCCGCTGATGCCGGACGTGCCCACGGCGGCCGAGGCGGGCTACGACCTCGAGATCGGTGGCTGGGGCGGTACCTACGCGCCGGCCGTGCTGCCCGACGACGTCAAGACGATCCTCGGTGACGCCATCGAGCAGGCCGCGACCTCCGCGGAGTTCACCGAGGTGATCTCCAACGCGGGAAGCCTGCCGGTCTACACGTCCCCGGCCGACTTCGGGACGTTCGTCAACGACGAGTACACCCGGTTCGCGGAACTGCTGGCCGACTGACGATGTCCGCTCACCCGTCCGACACGACGGGCGCCGTCCC